>JADHNX010000255.1 GCA_016779365.1 Planctomycetaceae bacterium | reverse complement strand
ATTCGGACTTCCAGGCTTCTCTCCGTCGCCCGGCTGATCGCCCTTCCCGTTCTCACCTTCCGTGTCGGATTTCTTCTGTTCCGCGTTTGAAGAGCCATCCGCCTTCTCGTTTCCGTCCTGCGGTTCACCTTTTCCGGTGGTCTTTTCCGTCGAGTTCTGATCTCCGGACCGACCATCGCCGTCCTCGGCTCCTGCCTTCGCGACCTGCCCTTCTCCCTCTTTCGAGTCGTTGCCCTGCTGGCCGCTTTCGTCTTCCGAATTTTTCGGCCCGCGACCACCCCGCATTTTCTGCAACTCCGACGGGTCCGCCTGAGCCAGTTCGTTCTGTACGGCTTTGCCCGCCTCGGCCAGTTCACGACTCGCCCGTTTCAGGGTGTCAAGTTCGTTGCCCAGGACCGCTTCCGCCGCACGCTCAATCCCCTTCTGCATTCGGTCCAGACCTTCGTGAGCACGGCGTTCGGCAATGGCAGCATCCTTTGTCAAACCTCGTCGGTTGAGTTCCCGAGTTTCATCCAACGCCTCGCTGGCTCGATCCGCCCGCGTCTTTCTCACCGTTTCGTAAAGCTCTCGCGCGAGCAGTGGCTCCGCCGTCTCGGCTTTCTCCACAACGTCCCGCATTTTCTCCATCACTCGATCAAGCTGTTCCTTTTGCTCGTCCAGTTCGGCCTGCAACTTCTCTCCCGTCGGCTGTTTTTCAGAACGCAGCGATGGTCGATCATTTTTCTTCGGAGCGTTCTTATTCAGAGCGTCGGCGATCTGATCCTGCCGCTCGCCGATTTCGCGAGCTTCCTGACGGAGATTGCGCATCGCTTCACCAAACTGTCCGGCGGCTTTCTGACGGACTTCGTCTCGAAGTTTCTCCAGTTCGCGTTCGGCTCGCGTTCCCTCATTCAACGCCTGAGACAGCTTCCCTTCTTCGAGTGCTTCGGACGCTTCTCGAACCTTCGACCGAGTGTCCTCCAGCTTCTCGCGAGTGTCGGCCATCTCCTGCTGATTCTCGGGTTTCTCGAGTCGATCTTTCAGCTCGTCAACATCGCGGAGCAATTCCTGCTGTTCCTCGCGCAGCCGTTTGAGTTGCCGTTCGATTTCCTCCTGCTCCTCTTCCGTCTTCGCGGCTTTCAGTTCGTGCTCCAGTTCCTTCAACTTCTGGTTCAGATCGCCCTGCCGCCGAGCCAGTTCACGGAGCCGGTTGAGAACCTGCAACTCCTCACGGTTCTGCTGCTCCTGTTCCTGCTGATTGGCTTTTTGCTCTGCCTCGTACCGGTTCTTCTTATTGTCCAGTTCGAGCTGATCCATTTGCTGCTGCGACGCACTTTGCGAACTCTTGCTCTGACTCTGACTGCTTTGCTGCTGAACGATCTGATGTTCGCGAGCCCGCAGCTTCAGCAATCCCTGATAGGCCGATCGCTCGGAAGTCAGCGCTGGAGTCAGCAATTCCGCCTGCATGTCCTCGTGAGTTTTCACGAGCCGTACAACCGCTTCCTTCATTGAGGTCACGACTTCGGCGGCGTACTTCTTCGATTGGGCATCTTTCAGTTCGCCGATCAGCTCGTCCATTTGAGCGATCGCTTCCTGCTGAGACTCAACCAGCAGCTTCACGTCGTCTGAAAATGCGTCCGAAACTTCAGCACGAGTTTCGCGGCGGATGACTTTCCACGTGGCGGCGATGATCTGCTTCTGCAGCTCGCCCATTTCTTCGGCTTTTTTCGCTTCTTCGCTTTCGGCCGGCGGAGCACCACTCGGCGGCGGTTGTCCTTCACGGAAGATTTCTTCGAAGTGTCGCACCTCGGCAAAGAACATGTCCGACATCGTGCGTCGTTTTTCGCCGGACACGCCAATGTCGTCTGCGAAAAAGTAGTACGAAACAAGCTGGTCGGGTTCGGCGTTTTCCAGCTCCAAAGCCAGCAGATGAGCCAGTTCGTGCTTCTGTCTCCCGGCTGCTTTCTCACCGATCGTCACGGTCCTGGATTCTCGATCGGCCAATGCCAGAACTACGCCGTGTTCGTTGATGCCGAAGTCGTCCCAGACGGTTGCTTCAAGCTGCAACTCTTCGAGCGGCGAAACTCGCAAATCGCGACCGGGGAACGTCAGCTTGATCTCGGGCGGTCGGTTCGGGATCGCCGTCAGAATGAACTCATCGCCGTCACGATTTCCTCGCCCCTTGTCGTCAGTCAGCTTGAAGGTGAGCTGCCGGGTTTTGTCGACGGGAATTCGAGTCTGATAAAGAATTCCCGGTCGCTGACTGAATGCCTGCTGGGCATCGCCGTTGTCCGGCACCGTTTGAGGTTTCGGGATGACCGAGGCAGCAACCAGTCTGAATTCGGTCCCTTCCCGATCGATCAGAAAACCGTCAGTGACTTCTTTATTCAGCCGACACGTCAACACAACGGACGAGCCTTCGACCGTCGACACTCGCCAGGTATTCTCAATGAGTTCGTCTGGCATTTCCGAGTACGACGGAAACTCGATCCGAGCATCCACCTGCACGACCTGCGGGAGATCGTAAACGCTGATCCGAAACGTATCGCTGGTCTGATCGTCAAACTGAATTCGATAGTCGAACGACGAATCAACGACGGGCAACCGCGTACCGAACAACGGGTCCTTCAGACTCTGACGCATCGGTCGACCGCCGACCTTCTCTTCGTCATTCGTGGCGGCACCTTCCGTTGGCTCTGGCGTCTGCACCGCCTGACCATCCACCTGAAACATCGTCACCGTCGAAGGCAATCGCCCTTCGAAAGTCGCCGTGATCAGCAAGGCCGTTCCGCGTTCGACTTCGGTCGTTCCGGGTTCAATCGAGACCTTGAATTCTTCCCGGTCCGAAGTCACCGGCTGATCGTCCGACGCCGAACCATCGACGCTTGCCAACTGGGTTTCAGAATCCGTTCTCACCTGACTGGCCAAAGAGAACGTCAGGGCAACGGCACACATTGCGGTCAGGACTCGAACCAGAATCCTGTGCGACGGGACACCCTCTTTCCATTCGTGAGCGTACGAGTGAGACCGGACTTCCGTCGCCAGTTCCTGCTGCAACCACGAAAAGCCACCGATCGCTGAACTCGGTGCCTGCTCGATGACCGTCAATAGTCCCTGATTCAGCGTCGGCCAGCGTTGCTCGATCAGCCGAGCTGTTGCGAGTCGCTCCTCAGCCGACACTCGCTGGGGCCTCAAGATCCAGAGTGACCCAAGAACAGCCGCGCCGAGCAGAACATTCGACACAGTGACGGTCGCACCGCCCGCCGGCAAAGCGATGACAAGAATCGCGCTCGCCAACGCAGTCACCGACCAGACCCAACTGAGAGCCCACCAGCGCCGAAGGCGGATCAGGCGGCGTACGACGTGGTTAAGTTGCCGCAAAATGTGCTGATCCATAAGGACTGCCTCGAAAGTCAGTTTAAGTCGGTGAACAGGCTGAATAGCTCACGCGAAGGAACGCGTCCGAAATAACTTCCCGATTTGAACAGTAGGCCGGAACAAGCTCCGCACCTGCGACGACAACTTACCATGAATCGACTTTCGGGAAGTTATTCACGTCACGCTCCTTAGTTCGAGTGTCGAATACTTTAGCGGTCATCCAGCGAGTGTTGCGAGGTTGGTTAGGAAGTTGAAACAATTTTGGCGGGGTGTCGTGTCGAGCGTCCCCTTCGATAGTTCATCAATTCATCGTCTCAGCTTTTCCGGCGCAGAGTTGTCAGCATGTCCGCGAAGCTCGGAATTGTGAAGATCGAAGCGGGCGACTGGTGCGGGGCTTCAAATGAGTTCCTAAGTTCGGCTTCCGCGTCTGGGATTTGAAAGTTCGAACGGTCAATTCCCTCAGTCACCGACCGCCTTTTTCGTCCCAACATCAAGTCTGAAAATGTGCGAAACTGGCAACTACGCGTCCTCTGCGATTTTTTCTCTACATTGTTCGGGCACGTTTTGAATGAATTCGATCGGTGACTCACTCCCAGAGACTTCCAAAGTCATCAATTCGGGAATCGAACGAGGCTTGCACACAGGCTTGCAGCTTTACGTTTCGCACGGCGGCGAAGTCGTTGTTGATGCTGGATTCGGCGAGTCGTCGCCCGGTACTCCGATGACGGCTGACGCGATCGTGATGTGGCTTTCAGCCGGCAAGCCGTTGACTGCCGTCGCGATTCTGCAACTGATCGAACTGGGACGGCTGGATCTGAATGGGCGGATCGCCGACTGGATTCCGGAGTTCGCGGCGGGCGGCAAAGAGCAGATCCAACTACTCCATCTACTGACTCATACGGGTGGCTTTCGAAACGTTGAATCTGGCTGGCCGCATCTTACGTGGAAAGAAACGCTCAATCGAATCTGCGAAAGCCCGCTTGAAGACGACTGGCGTATTGGAGAAACCGCTGGCTATCACACGTCGTCGAGCTGGTACATCCTTGGCGAACTGATTCAGCGGGTTGACCCGAAGGAGCGATCATTCTCGCAGTTCCTGCGTGACGAAATCTGCGAGCCACTCGGAATGCTGAGTTCATGGAACGGGATGCCTTCCGGATTCCGGACAGCCAACAAACACCGTATCGCCGAGATGTCGCAACTCGAAAAGGGCAAGACCGAAGTGCTTCCCTGGCACGACGAGCAACACTGCGTTGCCCCTTCGCCGGGAGCGAACTCGCGAGGGCCTGTTCGAGAGTTGGGGCGATTCTACGAGTGCCTGCTGGCTGGCGGGAAAATCGATGGTCGCCGCGTGCTGAGCGAAGAGTCGGTTGCATTATTGACGACGCGGCATCGCGCAGGGCTTTACGACCAAACGCTGTTTCACAAGGTCGATTTCGGACTGGGCGTGATCCTTGATTCGAATCGCTACGGAGTCGACACCGTACCCTACGGATTCAGTCCGTTCTGTTCTGAACGAACTTTCGGACACGGCGGCTCACAGTCGTCCATCGGCCTTGTCGACCCAGACACGGGGCTCGTGGCCTGCTATGTGGCCAATCGTCGAATCGGCGAACCTCGACATCAGAAACGCAACCGAGAAATCGTGTCAGCAATTTATCGCGATCTCGAACTCGCTGACGGCCACTGAGTCAGACGTAAGACTCGACAAAAAAAACGTGAGCAAGGATGCGGCCGGAGCCAATCCTCACTCACGCTTCAGGTTCGAACGGTTTGTGCCGCGACTGCCTGGGCCTTAGAAGTCGCCCAGCTCCTGTCCATCGTCACGAGCCCCGAGTCGTGCCCAGGTTCCAGCGTCGATGTTGTCACTGATTGCTTTGACGGCTCCATCGGCCAGTAGAGAGTGAACCATACCGACATGGTGACTTCGAGATGTCACGGCAGCGTAGGTCGGGCCAGTGCATCCTGTCTTCTCTTCTCGACAGCTTGTGTAGTCGACATCGTACTCCGTTCCCCCGCTGGTATGAGGTACGACGGTGTTAGGCGTGAAGACTGTTGTGAATCCGGCCTGGTGAATTCGTCCGTCAACCCATTCGGTATGGCCACTATCGGTCTTGAAGCTACCGCCAAGCGCACTGATTCCGTTCGGGCCCGGGGCAGTTGCCGTCGCGGTACTTCCGTCTCGAAGATAGGGCATGTAAGCCTTTACTTCAGAGAAGGCAAGGGTGTTACTCGTGCCGTCCGTGATGTGCCCAAACGTCAAACTCATATTCGGACCAAAAACTCCATCGCCATTCTGTCGCGTTGCATTGTTCCAATAGTTCCAGCTTCCGCCGTTAGCGGCGTAGTTGAGGGGATAGTGAATGGGATTGCCACTGCTGTCAGTTCGCATTCTGTCGTTGACTTCGCTCGGACACAGGTAGGCGGGCATTCTGGTGGTCATTGCTGGCAGATTCACGGGGGCATCGTATTCAAGGTCAAGGTCGACCTGCATGAAGAGGTTGGCCTGATCCATGAGCGGCATCAGGCGTGCCTGAATCGACCATTCGCCGCCTTTGCCGCCTGTATCAGCAAGTTGAGTCGCGCTGCTGGCAGCTCCGTCCACTGCAAAGGCGATTGGCAATTTGCTGTGGAGGTCGTGGTAGTTGTGCAGTGCGATTCCAATCTGCTTGAGATTGCTTTTGCACTGAGCACGCCGCGCAGCCTCGCGAGCCTGTTGCACCGCTGGCAGCAGCAACGCAACCAGGATTGCGATAATGGCAATGACAACGAGCAGCTCAATCAGCGTAAACCCTTGTCGTTTCATGTCTGGATTCCTTCAGGTGGGATTTTGGAGTCACTGACTATCGAAGCTTCAACCGTCGATTGGCCAAAGCGGAAGGCGATCAAATTGAGACTGCGTCTCAGTTGCAGTGCTATAGTAAATCAGTTCTCTCGTCGCCTCGCAACCCATCGACTCAGAAAAAATGCCGAAAACTGATGCCAGACGCCGCGGACGGTTGACCTCAAACGCCCCTCGTTGCGTCTGCTTTTGAATTCCCCGCGGGCGATCCGGCTCATGAATCGCTCAATGCTCGAATTCGAACTCGATTAACTCGTACACTTATGCTTCTGGCAACCGACGCGCAAGTTGCCGCAACATCGGGCTCATCGGAAACAATCTGCCATGCTCGAAAGCACCGATCGTCGCCAATTCCTCGTTCTTTCCGGAGCTGCTGCCATGTCAGCCGCAGCGGCTGGTGTCCTGAATCAACCCAACCAGGCGCAAGCCGGCGAGTTCACGGGGAAAATTCGTAAGGCCGTCAAGTATCACATGATTCAGGAAACGCTG
Organism: Planctomycetaceae bacterium; assembly: GCA_016779365.1. Classification (GTDB taxonomy): domain Bacteria; phylum Planctomycetota; class Planctomycetia; order Planctomycetales; family Planctomycetaceae; genus JABMPE01. Next base: position 665 of record JADHNX010000255.1, on the reverse strand, counting down.
TCCGCTGAGGACAAGCTGAAGATGCTGAAGGATCTCGGGTACGACGGCGTCGAGCCTCGGACCACGCTGAAGCCGGATCAGGCTGCTGAAGTGAAAGAGCTGGCTCGTGCCAGCGAGAAGGTCGGTCTGCCGATTCACGGCGTCGTCAACTCAAGCAACCCCGACATTATCAGCGCGATCGACCAGGCGGCTTACTACGGTGCCAACTCCGTTCTGCACGTTGTCCGTTACCAGCGAGACATCCCGTACCTGCAAAACTATCGCGAGACGCAGGACATCATTCGCAAGGCCATCGCCCATGCGGAGAAGAAGCAGGTTTCGATTCTGCTCGAAAACGTCTGGGCAACGTTTCTGATCGAACCGCTCGGAATGGCACGCTACATCGACGAGCTGAACAGCCCGTTCGTGCAGGTTTACTTCGACATTGGCAACGTGGTCCGGTGGGGCTGGCCTGAGCACTGGATCGAGGTACTCGGTCAGCGCACCAGGAAGCTCGACATCAAGGAGTACGATCTGAAGATCGCGATGAACGACGGCATGCGTAAAGCGTTTGACGTTCCGCTGGGAGAAGGCAGCATCGACTGGGCGGCTGTCCGAAAAGAACTGGCCGCGATCAAGTACGCAGGCTGGGCCACTGCCGAAGTCCGCGGCGGCGACCGGGCAAG
>JADHNX010000254.1 GCA_016779365.1 Planctomycetaceae bacterium | reverse complement strand
AAATCGTCGTCAGGCTCGTCTTGAGTGATGTGTCGGATGCCGACGAACTTCGGGTTGTCTTTGAACTCAAGTAGCTGCTCTTCGCACTGCTCACTGGCGAGATCGACCCAGCCGACGACTCCGGCAATGAAGTCATTTTCCTCTGCGAGTTCCAGCGCCCAGCGGTTCTCCTGGACGTTGTGTTGAGTCTGCACAAAGACGGTTTTTTCGACTCCGACTTTTTTGATTCGTTCAGCGAGGTCGGCAGGCAGGAAGTCGCGTTTGATCTTTGTCAGCTCAGGAGCGTCCATCCAGGAATAGTCGAACGACTGGCTGAACTGCCAGAAATGTTGATGAGCGTCGATGATCACGTTGGAGATAGTCCTTCTTGAAGTTTTTAATCGCAGAGTTCGCCGAGATGAAAAACGCAGAGGCGCGGGGAGAATTCTCTTTTTTCTCCGCGAGACCTCAGCGGCCTCTGCGTTCCGTTCCTTCTTGAATATGTATCCAGCTGTGAAGTCGTGACGCTATTTCTCAACCGGCAGCAGCCGGATTTGGCGGATATCGCAGGCGGCAGCTTTCGCTTTCCTGATCGTCCGAATCTTCAACGGGAAGTCGCCGGCCTTATCGACTCGGACAGTCCCGACTTTTCGTGCTTTGAAGTTCTGGAAGTGGCCGGTGTCTTCGATTTCAAACTGGCAACTACTGTCGGCGATTTCGACTTCGACAACGCTCCCGCCCTGACCCTTGCCACAGCCCTGCAGAATTTCGACTTCGAATTCGGCTGGTTGTGAGATGCCAACGTGCCACTCGGCCCAGTCGTCGGCGTTCGCCCAGTAGCCCATTGTGTTCTTGTGAGGCTGCGGTTCGTAACGCAGGAGTTTTCCGTGAGTGATCACGTAGTGAGACGGCAGCGTGATGTCGCCATCTTTGGATTGCTTAACGATGTGAGGTTTCGTTGCCAGTTCAATGGGCTCCAGCGTTTCGAACATGACGACGCCAGAGAAGTCGCCCAGCTCTTTGGGGAGCGTAATTTCCCATGTGGTGATTTCGGGTTTGAACTTGAGCTTCGACTCTTCTTCGGTCTTGCCTTCGAGGTGGACGCTCTTCATGCGATTGTTGAGTCGAGGAAATGAGATGACGCGACTGGCTGGCAGTTTTGTGACGTGCAGCTCAAGTGCCGACTTTTGAGCGACGATGCGTCCCCAGCTAACGTCGGCAGGAAATTTCGTGACGGGTTTGTCGTCTGCGAAATTTTGCTGGACGGAGAGCAGGACGAGAGTCGCGACGGTGGCGACGAAACTGGTCGAGCGAGTCATAGATTGTTCCGGTCGTTAACGGGCGTTGATTACGAGATTTCACGCAAAGACGCGAAGCCGCAAAGTGATGTAGAAAAATTCGGAGACAGTCGGAAGCTTAACGGGCAACTGGTGCGGATTTCACGACTACCAGCTCATCTTTGTGAGTGGCTTGTTCAGAATGGGGGCTGAGTCAAGTCAGAGCAGGCTCTGCCTGACGGAGTTTAAAAGTGATCCTGGTAATGTCTGCTTCGGATTTCGTCAGGCAAAGCCCGACCTGCGTAGACGATTGCTGAACTCACCCGTTGTCAGCGGCCCGAAGACTCACGTCCGGATAATTCATTCTGTACGATGCTCGACGATTCAGTCGTGCCCTCAATGAGACCTCAACGATGACACTCCGAAGCAACTCGTCACTTCGTCGAACGAATCGGTTTTCTTTCGTCGCTGCCCTGATGGCGTTCTTGAATGCTGGCACCCTGTCAGCGTTTGCTGACTCGTCAGAGAAAGTGGATTTCGACCGGGACATTCGGCCGATCCTGTCGAACACCTGTTACACCTGCCACGGTCCGGATGCGAACAAGCGAGCGACCGAACTTCGCTTCGACGTCGAAGAAAACCTATTCGGCGAGCATGACGAGCCGGTGGTCGTACGCGGTAAGCCGGACGAAAGTGCGCTCGTTGCTCGCATCACGAGTGGCGATCCCGACTACCGGATGCCGCCGGTTGATTCGAAGCAGCAATTGTCGAAAGCTCAGATTGAATTGTTGAAACGCTGGGTGGAGCAGGGGGCTCCGTACACGGGGCACTGGTCGTTTCAGCCGGTCGTTCGCCCGGAGCTGCCAAAGGTCGAGCCAGCCGACTGGCCTCGCAACAGTATCGATTATTTCGTTCTGAACCGGATGTCCGAACGAAACTTGCAGCCGTCAGAACGAGCGTCGAAGGAGACGCTGATTCGCCGCATCACTCTCGACCTGATCGGTCTGCCGCCGACGCTGAAAGTGGTCGACGCGTTTCTCGCTGATGATTCTCCGCAGGCGTTTGAGAAAGTTGTCGATCGACTGCTCGCGTCGGAGCGGTTCGGCGAGCACTTTGCGACAGAGTGGCTGGACGCGGCTCGGTATGCGGACTCAAACGGTTATCAGCAGGACAGGACTCGCACACTCTGGCCGTGGCGGGACTGGGTGATTCGAGCGTTTAACAGCAACATGCCGTTCGATCAGTTTTCGATTGAGCAACTGGCCGGCGACCAGTTGGAGAATGCTTCGATGGATCAGCAGGTCGCGACCGGTTTCCACCGCAACCACATGCTGAACGGCGAGGGCGGTCGGATCGCGGAAGAGTCTCGGGTTGAGTACGTGATGAATCGCGTCGAAACGACAGGGGCGGTGTGGCTTGGTCTGACGGTCGGGTGTGCCCGATGCCACGATCACAAGTACGACCCGGTTTCGCAGCGAGAATTCTATCAGCTCTATTCTTACTTCAATTCGATCGACGAGTCCGGACGAGTCGACGCTGGGGGGAATGCAAACCCCGTCATGCCTGTTCCGACAAAAGAACAAACAGCGCGGCAGGCTGAGCTTGGGGCCGAACTGGCTGACCTTCAGAAAGAACTGCGAAGCGTGACGACCGCCGAGCGGCAACTTGCCTGGGAGCAGGACAAACTGGTTGAGCTGTCGAAAGACGACCGACCACCTGTCTGGGAGTTGCTCAAGCCGGGGCGATTTGTCTCCGAGCAGGGGCAGACGATGACGCTTCAGGAAGATGGGTCGTTGCTGCTGACCGGAAAGAATCCGAACAACGACAACTACGAAATTGAGTTCGTTGCCAATTCGTCCGGCATCACCGGAGTTCGTATCGAAGCCGTTCCGCATCCGGAATTCACCAACGGAGGCTTTGCTCGTAGCGACAGTGGTAACTTTGTACTGACTGACTTTTCTGTGGCGGCACGACGGTCGAAGGAGACTGAGTTCTCGCCGGTTAAGATCGGCTCAGCACAGGCAACCTTCGAACAGGGCAGCTTTGCGATTGAGAAGTCGTTTGATGGAAATTCAAAGACCGGATGGGCAGTGCACAATCCGTCGGACATGAAGATTCCTCGGCAGGCCGTCTACGTTTTCGAAAAGCCAATCGGCGGCAGCGAAGGCACATCGTTGATCTTGCGGATGAAGCACGAGTCACAATACGCGTTTCACAATCTGAGCCGGTTTCGAATTCTGGTGACAGCGCAGCCGGAGCCGAAGCTTGACAATTCAGACGGCGGCCGCGAAGCCCTGGTCAACGCTCTGAAGGTTGAATCAGCGAAGCGAAACGATGCTCAGAAAAAACTGATCGCGGCAGAGTTTCGTAAGGGCTCGCCGGAGGTGGTCGCCGTGCAGAAGCAGATCGATGGCGTGACGAAGCGGCAAAGCGACCTGGACAAGCAGATTGTCCGCACGATGGTGATGAGGGAGCGGAAGGACGCTCGCGAGACGTTCGTGCTGAATCGAGGCGTCTGGGATCAGCCGATCAAAGAGCAGCCGATTCAACCGGGAACTCCCGAGTGTCTGCCAGGGTTGCCGCAGGACGCTCCGAAGAACCGGCTGGCTCTCGCGAAGTGGGTTGTTTCGAAAGAGAACCCGCTGACTCCGCGAGTCGTCGTGAACCGGTACTGGCAACATTTTTTCGGAGTCGGACTGGTGACGACTCCGGAAGATTTCGGTTCGCAGGGTGAGCGACCGACGCATCCGCAACTGCTCGACTGGCTGGCGGCGGAGTTTGTCGACAGCGGCTGGAACGTTAAGCACATGCTCAAGCTGATCGTCATGTCGGCAACTTATCAGCAGAGTTCGAAGGCGAATCCGGTAATGATGGAAGCGGACTCGTCGAATCAATGGCTCGCTCGCGGAGCACGATTCCGCCTGACATCGCAGGCGATCCGCGATCAGGCATTGATGGTCAGCGGGCTGCTCGTTGAAAAACTCGGTGGCCCGCCGGTGAAGCCGTATCAGCCGCTGGGGATCTGGTCGGACCTTTCGCTGGGGAAGATCAAGTACGAACAGGATCACGGAGAGAATCTTTACCGCCGCACGCTGTACACGTTCTGGCGGCGAGCGTCGGCTCCGACGATGCTCTTCGACGTGGCGACTCGTCAGGTCTGCAAAGTCCGCACCAGCCGAACCAACACGCCGCTGCACGCGCTGGTTCTGATGAACGACGACACATACGTCGAAGCGTCTCGCAAACTGGCCGAGCGAGTGATGCTTGAAGGCGGAGCCTCCGACGATGACCGTCTGGCCTACGGTTTCCGCCTGGCCACCTGCCGCCACGCGACGGCCGCCGAACAATCCGTTTTGCTCGACGTGCTGAACAAAGTCCGAGCCGACTACGCCACAGGTGCTGAGAAAGTGAACGCCCTGCTGTCTCGTGGCGAGTCACCCGTCAACGGCAAGCTCGACCGGTCCGAGCTGGCCTCCTTCGCCGCCGTCATGAACATGATCCTGAATCTGGACGAAGTCGTCACGAAGGAGTGAGGTGGCTACTTTGAAGCACTGCTGTGTTAATGCGAATCCGGCAGAGACTCTCGGCCGTTTGCTGTCGTGAGTGCTTTGAGAACTTGTGGATCGATGTCCCGGTTGATGAAGCGGACTGAGCCGTCAGCGAATAAAACGTGACCTCCATTGCGGTGCCAGGCTGAGATCAACGCTCGCGATTCGGTTGGCGTGGGGCCGGTCAGATTGACTCCGAGATTGTTTTCTGAGACCTCGCTGTCTCTAGGTTCGGTCCAGACGATATTCAGGCCGGCGGCTTCGACGACCATCATCGTATTTGAAGTCCCGTCAGTAACATCTTTGAACGATATGAGTTTCGTGCCATCTCCCACGGTCCGCTCGCCAGTTACCATTGCGTAGTGAGTCAGCCAGCGATCGTGGATATCGGTCGTCGTTTCCGTAGTCGGGCAACTGAGGCTCTGGACATGCTGCTTTGCATGCGGAGTGTTTCGTTTGGAATCCCATGTGGCTGTCTGGTCGTAGGATTCGAAAAGGCCGACATTGTCTAGGTGCGGAAGAACGTGGAGTCGCCAACTGACTGGCGGTGCTCCTGCAGCCGATTTCGGAAAGCTGCCGTGAATATCGTGATGGTTAAACAGGGCAATTCCTATCAGCGTCAGGTTACTTTTGCATTGGGTTCTACGGGCGGCTTCGTTTGGATAGATGCATGTCGGAATGAGTATCAGATATCCGAAGACGGTGAGGAAAAGGCTGATCATGATGAAGGCGAAAGACGATGTTTGACCGGCTGCTTTCAGACGGCGATGCGTCATCCACATTCCGCTGGATGCTATGAGCCAGAAGGCTGTCTGATAGCCATTGAGAAGTGGGTCAGCAGCCTGCCGTGACTGTGGATCCAGGTTTGAAGCGATCAGAAAATTGGCGATGGGAGTTGCCAGCATGGCCATTGCCCAGGTCCAGACATGGGATTGCTCTGGTGACCAGCGTTTTGAAAGAATCAAACAGCCTATTGCGGCGAAGACAAAGGAGAGCGAGAACGCGTGCGCGACGACTACTTCGAGCAGCGTCGAGTCCCAATTTACTTTCAGTGGAAATTCATGCCCCATTGGTCGCTCTCAAATTCGGCGCAACGATCGACGGGATGCGGGCTGTCTGAATGGCTGGACGGTCCCGTTCGTTGTTCTGGCAGGGTAAGATCAGATTGTGCGAAAGGCCATTGCAGTTTTAAAGACCCGGAGTTTGCAGGGGTGGTTGCGACCGGCCAGCTTCAGTGGCCGGTGGGAACCGGTCCTACGACTACGACTCAGGCATTCGAACTAGAGGGCAGGGCAGAGACGTGGCTGAGAGATCAATTCAGGATTACATCATCGATCATCGCGACCTCGACTGGGACGTGTTGCTCGAACCGTGGCAGTGGATGCTGCCTGATTCGTACACGATCTGGTTGATGAACCGGTTCGGCGATCTGTTTCTGATTCTCGATGATGGTGTCGTCGTGATGCTTGACTCAGGAATGGGCAGAGTCGAGGAAGTTGCAAAGAATCAGACCGAGTTCTGTGATCTGTGCGAGGAGCCGGAGAATCTCAGCGATTACTTCGCGATTCCGCTGGTCGATGCGATGGTTGAAGCGGGAACGAATCTGGACGTCGGGCAGTGCTATACGTTTCGGCATCCGCCGGTGACGGGCGGCGAGTACGACGTTGCCAACGTCGCCGTCACAGACATCGGGAATCACTATGCTGGCTATGGAGCGATTCACGAAAAGGTGCGCGATGTTCCGGATGGGCGGCAGGTTGAGATCGACTGGAAGCCGTAAATTGAGTTTACGTGAGGAAGATCTTTGAACGCAGAGGCCGCAGAGTTTGGAAACGCAGAGGTTCGGAGAGCACATTGATGAGTCTGATTGAGCAATCAATTAAAGCGACGACTCGGCGCGAGCTGCTGTCTTCGGCGGGGGGAGTCAGTCTGGGGGCTTTGGCTTTGTCTTCATTACTGGAGAAAGAGGCTGGTGCTGCTGAGGCCGGGGTCGGCGTGAAAGTCGGAAACGGTCGACTGCCGGGGCTGCCGCATCACGAACCCAAAGTCAAACGCGTGATCTGGCTCATGCAGAGCGGAGCGCCTTCTCACACGGACCTGTTCGACTATAAGCCGATTCTTGCGAAACGACGCGGCGAAGAGATTCCCGAGTCGATCCACAAAAGTCAGAAGCTGTCGACGATGACTCAGGGAAAAAGTAAGCCGTGCCTGGGGCCTCGAGCGCCGTTCCGACAGCACGGAGAGTGTGGTCGATGGATCACGGATTTCCTGCCGCACACTGCGTCGATCGTCGACGACATCTGCATGATCCACACAATGAAAACCGAAGCGGTGAATCACGCTCCGGCGATGACGTTTCTGCTGACGGGAGCCGAGCAACCCGGTCGACCAAGTGCGGGAGCCTGGACCGCGTACGGGCTGGGTAGCGACAACGAGAACCTGCCGACCTACTGCGTGCTGACGTCGCGCGATCGCGAAGGAAGTTGCGGGCAGCTTTTCTACGACTTCTACTGGAGCAGCGGTTTTCTGCCGTCGAAGTTTCAGGGCGTGAAATTCAGGCAGGGCGGAAGTCCGGTGCT
>JADHNX010000253.1 GCA_016779365.1 Planctomycetaceae bacterium | reverse complement strand
CCCGGCTGCCGAACTTGAGTGGCTCGCGGATGATCTCAAGGCAGCGTCGAACCCGACCGTTGTGTTTGCGCATCAGCGACTGGACGTTGCGAACCATTACGCAGTGAAAAACGCCGTCGTCGTTCGTCGACTTTTCGAAGAGTCCGGAAAAATTCTCGCCGTGTTTCAGGGACACAGCCACAAGAACGACCACAAAGACATTGGTGGCATCCACTATTGCACAATGGTGGCGATGGTTGAGGGCTCGGGCGTCGACAGCAACGGTTACTCGATCATCAGGGTTGGCCGGGATGGCGTGATCCAGGTTTCAGGATTCCAGAAACAATCGAGCTACGGCTGGCAGCCAACGTGAATCGAGCAGACTTCATCGTCGTCCGACCAGGCTTCGATCTTCTCGCACAGCAGCTGTTGTTCATCGGTCGTCAGAATGAGCCAGCGTGCCGACCGGTGCCGGACCTGAAATCTTCCAAAGCCATCGTCAATACAGCGACGCGTCTGGCCACTCGGGCCTCCGATTCCGACTCCAAAAGCTGTTCGAGTTGTACCAGCGAGCAGTGTTACGCAACAATCGTTTCGAGCTTCCTGTCAGAGTGACATGATTCCAGTTCGGCGATGATCTCTGCGCAGGTTCCGGACCATTTGTCGCGTGTAGCAAATTTCTGGAAACCGTATGAGATCCTGCTCGCTGGCGGCTCCGTGGAAGTGGCGCAGTCCTGATTAGAGGAACCATCATGGCAGAATTTTTACAGCAGAATTTCGAAGAACTGGTTGATCGGCCTTTACTCGATCGACGCAGTGTGCTCGGTCGAGCCGGTGCTGGTTTCGGCCTGCTTGGTTTGACCGGGCTGCTCCAGCAGGATGGTCTGCTGACGTCTGCGGACGCCGCGTCAGGTCCGCTGGCCAGCCGAGCGTTAAACCCGCTGGCTCCACAGGCACCGCACTTTGCTCCCAAAGCGACTCGCGTGATCTGGATCTTCGTGAACGGCGGACCAAGCCACGTCGACACTTGGAATCACCGCCCGGCTCTCGACAAATGGAACGGGAAGTCGATCAACGAATTCGATGCGGGATTCGATAACACGACGGGCTTTTTCAAGAATTCGGTCGGCAACCTGATGCAGTCGCCGTTCAAGTTCACTCCGCAAGGTGAATGCGGAAAGATGGTACCCGAGATCTTTCCGCACCTGGGAAAACATGTCGACAGGATGGCGTTCATTCGGTCAGGACATACCGAATCGAACAATCACTCGCCGGCCCTGTTTGCGATGAACTGCGGAATGCCTCGCATGGGTTTTCCATGTGTCGGCTCGTGGGTGACCTACGGGCTGGGCAGCGAGAGTGACAACCTGCCAGGGTTCGTGGTGATGAGCGATCCGAAAGGACGCGGCCTACCAAAAGGGCACGCCGCGAACTGGAGCGCCGGCTTCCTGCCCGGCACGTATCAAGGGACGTATCTCAAGCCGCAAGGTCAGGCGATTGATAATCTGATTCGTCCCGCATCAATGACTGACAGCTCGCAAAGGCGGCAGCTCGATCTGCTCAAGCAGCTGAACTCACTCCATCGTGAACAGCGTTCGGCAGAGAATGAACTCGCCGCGCGTATCGAAAGTTTCGAGCTGGCATATCGCATGCAGTCTTCGGCGCCCGAAGCACTCGACATCACGACGGAATCAAAGGCCGTGCAGGATCTTTACGGCGTCGGCATCGACCGTTGCGACCATTTTGCGAAACAGTGTCTGGTCGCTCGCCGAATGGTCGAACGCGGCGTGCGGTTCGTACAGATTTATTCTGGCGGCATGGAGAATCAGCGTTCGTGGGACGGACACTCAGACATCGACGGCAATCACCGCCAGTTCGCTGGCGAGACCGATCAGCCAGTCGCCGGATTGCTGGAAGATCTCGCGCAACGCGGCCTGTTGAAAGACACGCTCGTTGTCTGGTGCGGCGAATTTGGTCGCCTGCCGATTGCTCAGACCGGGAAGAAGCCAGGGCGAGACCATAACCCGCACTGCTTCTGCGCGTGGATGGCCGGCGGCGGTATTAAAGGCGGCATCGACTACGGCTCGTCGGACGAAGTCGGATTCAAGGCGGCTGAAGACAAAGTTCACCTCAACGATCTACACGCCACCATCCTGCACCTGCTTGGTCTGGATCATGAAAAACTGACTTACAAGTACAACGGTCGTCGCTTCCGACTGACAGACGTGGCGGGCGAAGTCATCCACAAGATCATCGCCTGAGCACTCGCAGATCTTCCGAACTGAGCACTGCAGCTGATCGTCACTGGTAGTTCTAGTTCGAGCATTGACGATTGATATCAAAACAAAAAGAGCCCGGCTTCATCATGATGAAGCCGGGCTCCTGAAAGTTATCGAGCATTCACAAAGCGAATCTTCTTAAAAACGCTTCACTTTGTTTTTCAGAATCTCGATGGCTCGTTCAAGGTCAACGTCTCGTTCTTCGTCACCGTTGTTGCCTCTCCAGGCGACGTTGTGCTCAATCGGCGCTTCGACCAGAATGTCCGGTTCGACTCCGACCTTGCTGTGGTTAAGGCCGTCTGGTGAGTAGAACTTGGCAGTCGTCAGTCTCAGTCCCGTTTCCCGACCGACGTTGAAGATGCTCTGCACGGACCATTTACCGTAAGTTTTGCGACCGACGATAGTGCCCCGACCGTGGTCGCGAATCGCCCCGGCGACGATTTCGCTGGCACTTGCGCTGTCGCCGTCCGTCAGAAGAACGAGCGGCATATCGAGAGTGCCCTGGCGATGGGCTCGGTAGGTCCAGTTCTGATCTCCAGAACGCCCCTTGGTTGAGACAAGGACGCCATCGTCGATAAATCGGTCGAGCACAGCGACGGCGGCGGTCAGTAGTCCCCCAGGATTTCCCCGAACATCCAGAACCAAAGCTTTCATTCCGCTTCGGCTGAGTTTGTCCAATGCGGCATCCATTTCTGCGGCGGTCGTCTTCTGGAAACCAGCCAGTTCGATGTAGCCGATTTTGTAGTCGCCATCGACGATCTCTGCGACCGGGATACTTTTGACGGTGACAGCTCGGCGAATCAGAACTGCTTCCCAATCACGGTTTTCGGCCTGACGATGGATTCTCAGTTTCACTCGGCTTCCCGTCTGACCTCGCATCAGTGCTGCGGCCTCATCGATTGATGAACTGCGGATGTCCTTCCCGTCAATCCAGGTGATGCGGTCACCCTTGCGAAGTCCACCGATCTCGGCCGGGCTTTCCGGAAGAACGTTGACCAGCAGCATGCCGAGATCTTTTTCTTCTTTCATCTCGACGCCCAGTCCGACGAACTCGCCATCAATGTTACTGTAGAGGTCTGACAAGCGATCTGCGGTCAAAAATCCGCTGTAGTCATCCAGAGCGTTGCAACCTCCGAAGACGTACTCCATCACAACCGCTGCCGGAGAGATTTTCAGTGTCGAACTGGCGTGCCGTGCCACTTCAACGATCACAGAGCGAGCATGTTGCGAGTTGTAAATCTGCTTATTCCAGTACTGCTCGCGGAGCAGGTTGCGAAACTTCTGGATGCTCTCTCGGCGAGCCCGTTGCTCTGAGTCAGTGATTGCCGGCGGCAGATTTGCTTCGACAAACTTTGGATTCGCCAGGGCGATGTAAAGACTTTCGGTGCCGTGAGCCACGATCGAAAGCTGACTGAGCGGGTCGACAAAGCTGTTTCGGATACGACCAGCTGTTTCGTCGTAAAGGTCCAGTGCGTTGTCCTGTGAAAACCCGAGCAACGAACTTCGGAAGCTGTTGTCCGAGTAGCGACGTTCGACGCGAAAGTGAACTCTCGCCCGGCGTCGACCATACTGAAGATCTTCGTCGTTAGGCCACCGATCGAGAGCACGCTCGTAATGCCGAACGGCTTCGAGCCATTGACCGGAGCGTTCCATCTCTTCGCCGATTGACATCGCACTGCGGCTGTCGTCGAGGTCGAGTGGAATTGGCGGTTCAGCATTGGCTGCTGAAGTGCTGAAGACAAAAAGGCCGAGAAGCAGAGTCAATTGGTGTAGTTTTCGAGTTGGCCGTCCCAGATTCATGTTCCCCCCTGGTGATGTGGAAGACCACTTTGCGGCGACAGTGCCCACCGTCCGCCCGCAGAGTTTAACGATCTTCAAACCGGATTTCCGGCAAAATCGAAGTGGAGCTGACAATTGCCTCAAGGCTCAATAGCCTCACTCCACGACGATCGACTATATGCCTCAAAGATGCAGAGTCAAATTGCGAACAAGCCGTTCCGGACGCAGGATCTACCTAATCCGTGCAACCAGAACTGCAAGGTCCGGTGAGGTAAAACAAGTCGTCGCTGACGACTCTCTTTGCTTCACCGGGCCAGCCGCCGCAGTAGATGGCTAAACCTAGTCCCGTTTGGAAACGAGGTTTTCGACCAGGACTGTCGATTCCACATTTTGCGCGTAGAAAAATTCCATCTGGTCCGGTGTGTCACACGACAGACGGGCACCGTTGCCGGGCGGCAACAGATGTCGCTTTCTGTCACCGACAGTCAATACTGACTGTTCCGTTTGGGATGGCGTGCGAGGTCGACAACAGCGTCGCTGCACAGGCAGCAGAATGCTTCGCAGGTGCGAGGAAAGCTATTTCAGATCGTCATTCAAAAAGACAAAGTCTTTCGCCCCGGCGCCACTGTGGCAGTCGATGCATGACTGCACTCGGCCTGCAAGACGCTTTGACCCCATCTCCGGCGGCGAGAAAGCAACTTCACCCGCAGGAGTGTACTTGACGTAGTACCAGTCGCGATTCTCAGGATCCCAGGGCTGGCCGTTTGCACCACGCGTTCGATACATCACCGTGATCGCCAACAGAGTCCTGCTGTCAGCAGCGTAGTTCTCTTTAATCAGGATTGACCCGTATGGAAGCTGTAAGGGATTCTGTCGAGCCAGCTTGTTGGCGATCACTTTTACGTACGCACCATGAGGACTCTGTCCTTTGTATGCGGCGTCGGTCCGGCCAGCAAAAGGCGCCCACTCGTCGTACCGGAATGGCGAGTTCGTCAGGTAGCGCCAGAATCGTCCTTCGAACGAACCATCCGCGACGGACTGCGCTGTCGCATTACCCGATCCTTGAGCTGCTGAACCGGGACTCTGTCCGGCTGAACCAGCACCACCGGTCAAACTGCCTGTCGATTTCGATTGCGCGTGAATTTCAAATGCCGACAGGATGATCACGACAACAGTCGCAAGAGTGAGTGTTGAATCCCTGCGCATCACATCCGCTCCTCAGGTGCAAGTTCCGAAAACAGTCTCCAGAGCCTGTGAATTTCGCATGACGTCTGGCAAGTGTGCATTCCACTCGTGAAATCGTGACTGAATCCGTGAGAACTTCAACACTTCGCGAACTCATGAAAGTCTCATTCCGGAACGATGATCGATGCGGCTGCGAGAGCCACGAAATTGATGCCTGCTCCCTGGAGTCGAAAGCGCTTGCTGCTCACTGTTGCGGATTGCCGAAAATCATCCGAGCTTTGCGTGGTCTCACCTTTAGTTATCCTTCGGGAGAGAGGGCGAAAATTGTTAGGATGCCACCGGAGGGCCTTATGTCAGACGTGCAGTACCGGGTGGATGCCGGGCGTTCAAAACAGTCGATTGAGCAAACCAATCGACTTCTGAAAGCGGTATCAGAGATACAGCTGAATTTTATCCGCGCGAGCAATGTGCACTCGTGGTTTGAACAGACGTTGCAGGCGTTTCTCAACGCCACCAACAGCGAGTACGGGTTCATCGGGACCGTGCATCACAACGCTGATGGTTCGCCGCGGCTTCAGTCTCAGGTGACCAGCAATATTGTCAGGACGCAGCCTTCTCAGGAACCAGAGGAGTCCACTCTGTCGGAAGTGCTGCCGTTTCAAGATGTAGGAACACTGTCGGACGAAACGCTTCGAACTGGCGAGTTGTTTATTTCGAACGTGCCCGACGCGGATCGTAGTTTCGAGGACGCGCTGCCTGGCGATACGGCGATGGCAGCGTTCATGTCGATCCCTTTACGAGTGGACAACCAGTTGGTTGGAGTCGTGGGAATTGTCGGTCGCCCTGGCGGCTATGACGCCGATCTTGCTCGCTGGCTGGAGCCGCTCTATTCGACGTGCGCGACGCTGATTATCGCGACGAAGAACGAGAACGCCCGTCTGAATGCCGACGAACAATGGCAAGCCGTCGTCAAAAATGTGCCGGATTCCATCCTGGTGGTCGATCGCGAGGGCGAAATCCATTTCATCAATCATGTTCAGGATGGCTATGACCGGCAGCAGGTTCTTCAATCAACGATCTTTGATTACCAGCCGACTGAATATCACGAAACAATACGCGATGCCCTGCAACGCGTATTCGATAACGGCGAGTCTGTTTCGTATGAAACCGTTGGACGCAGGAAGCCGGACGAATGGCGGACGTATATCTGCCGTGTTGTTCCGGTCAACCTTTCCAACGGAATGCAATCAGCAATGCTCATCGCGACCGACGTGACGGAAGAGCGAGCTGCTCGAGCTGCCGAAGCCCGGCAGCTTGGAATTCTCAAAGCGATCACCGAGGGAACAACTGAACTGATCTTTGCGAAGGATCGGCAGAGCAAACCGGTTTTTGTGAATGATGCGATTGCCAGAGTGCACTGCACGACCGTCGAACAAATGCTCGGCAAATCTGAAGCGGCATTCTTCTCTGATTCGTCGCTAAAGAAAAGGATTGAAGACGACCAGCGGATCATGCGAACCGGGCAGACGGAAACGTTCGAAGAGTCGCTTTCACTGGCAAGCGGAGAACGAAGCTTTCTGACGACGAAGTCTCCGTGGCGAGACCAGAACGGCGAGATCATTGGCATCATCGGCGTTGCAAAAGACATTACGGAATGGAAGGAGACTCAAACCGCAATTCATCAGCACCGGGAACATCTGCGCGCGATCATTGAAAGTACTCCTGGTTGCGTGAAGCTCGTCGCCCAGGATGGCACGCTGCTTCAAATGAACGCCGCTGGTTTGCGGATGTGTGAAGCGGAGACTGCCGAATGCATCGTCGGGAAACAAATTCTCGACATGGTTGCCCCCGACTATCGCGACGCATTTACCGAATTTCACAAGCGGGTATGCGCCGGGACGCCTGAGTCGATGCAGTTCGAAATCATCGGGCGGCAGGGAACACGTCGCTGGGTCGAGTCCCATGCTGTCCCGCTGCCGATCGGGCCGGATGAGACCATCGTCCATCTCGCGGTCACGTTCGACATTACTGCCGCACGCGTTGCGGAGGAAACAATCGCGGCTCAGCAGTCGCAACTGCTCCACGTTTCCCGGCTTTCCAGTATGGGGCAGATGGTGGCTGTAATTTCTCATGAGATCACTCAACCGCTGGCTGCCATCGCGAATTATTCGTCGGCCTGCGAGCTTCTGGCAG
>JADHNX010000252.1 GCA_016779365.1 Planctomycetaceae bacterium | reverse complement strand
CCCGCTTCCGGCGTGAAATAGTCAACATCAACGCCGTTAGGAATCGGCTCGATCGGGCCGTCGGGCCGAAACGCTCGATAGATCGAGGCTTCAGGCTCGCTGACAACGGTAATCCCGCTCGCCCAGTCCGCGATTCCGCTTTCCAGTTTTCGCAGCCGGTGCCCTTCCAGAAGGAAGATGCTGCGTTTGATCAGGCCCGATGCTTTCGCGTAGTCAAACCATTTCTCACTGTCGACATCGATAAGGTCGACGTGTCGCGGAGTCTGTTCGAGATTCGGGTTCTGCAAATACGGAGCAAGAGCCGACGATGAACACAGCGCGGAATCGAACAACGTCTGAGCGGACCACTCGGCGACAACCTGTTTGAGACTCGGCGACGAGAACGCTCCTTCAGAAATTGTTTTGCCGGTCAGCAGCGACATTCCCGCGCGAATCCAGCGCATCCGAGGTTCGACTGGCACGATCGCAACTCGATGACAAATCTCCTGCAGAGATTGGCGAGTCTCGGCGGAAACCGGCTCGTCGGCGAGACATCCCAGCCAGACGTCGGCTCGCTTCGCGATGTGACGAAGAAAGTTGCAGGTCCGAATCCGATCGCCTCGGTTCGGCGGCATCGGAACTCGGTGAGTCAGTATCAGGCAGGATGGCCGAGTCACAGATGTCGCCTTTTCGAAGCTGCAAGCGTGATCAGGAATTCTGAAGCTGCGGCTCGGCGACGTGTTCGGGGCTTTCGAGCGGCTCACCGCAAAGACCATAAAGACCTTCAGCCAGTGAGTACTCGCTCATCTCGCTTTCAACGCTTCTGATGGAAGCGCTCATCGAATCGAACCGAAATCGCGGCAGCAGCCAGTTCAGTTTGTGTTCGGTGGTTCGAAGATTCTGATAATGCCGAAAACGCGACATCATCGAGCCAGAGAGCCTGGGCTGATCCGGATCCACCTCCCAAGGGTGAATGTAGAACATGAACGGGCTGGCGGATCGAGTGTTGATCCGCCTGAGGCAGAACTCTGAAAATCGCCGCGGGTAGAGTCGGAAATATCCGCCTCCCGAAACCGCCAGACGCAATTTTCCAAAAGCAGCCACTCCGCCAGGGTATTCATCCAGCGCGCCGGACGGCGTGAGAATCCGATGCGGAGCCGGATCGGCTTCCGGAATACCGTAACGATCGTGATAAACCGGATAGATGCTCGAATCGCACGTGAAGCCCTCGTCGGCAAGCACGTCCAAAGCCCACAACGATCGCCCGGTGATCGAGAAACTGGGTGCACGATAGAGCGTGACCGGGTCGCCTGTCAGGTCCTGCAGAACGTCTCGCGCTTTGACAAGGTCCGCTCGAAACTCGCACGGCGAAAGATCGTAAACAAGCTGATGCCAGTAACTGTGGCAGCCAACTTCGTGCCCGGCACGATGAATATCACGCACCAGTTGCGGAAACTTTTCGGCCACCCAGCCAAGCACGAAAAATGTGCCGCGAGTCTGATGTTTCTCCATCAGCGTCAGCAACCGCTGCGTGTTGACGACGACACGGCTGGGCATGTCGTCCCAGTCTGCTCGTGAAACCTGGTCAGCAAAGCCCGAGACGTGAAAGTAGTCTTCCACATCGACGGTCATGGCGTTTGTAAAAGGCGGATGAGGCATTTGGTGCTTGATCAAACTGGTCGTTCTGGCTGTCTTCAGTGTCGGCGTCATCGATCGCTGCTGTCACACAATCGTGTCGTGAGTAGCTGCTTCCTGACAGGTCCCTAACTCGACGTCGCTCCGTAGTGATAATCGTAGGAGTATCCGTAGCCGCTAAGGTTTGATTGAACGCCGACCATCACGCCGCCGATCAGGTCGATACCGAGCATTTCGATGCGTTCACAAGCCACGGCCACAGCCGGCAGTCGGCTGGCGTGTGACCTCACAACCATGATCGCACCATCAACGTTCCGCCCGACAGAAGCGCCGTCGGCGACGTAAAGAATCGGCGATGAGTCGACGATGACAAATTCGAAGTCTTTCTTCAGTTCCTGAAACAGCCAGTCAGCTCCGTCGCGAGCGATGCTCTGCAACGCGGCCTCGTTCACTCGACCAGCCGGAATGACACTCAACGATGGCTCCGCCGTTGAATGCAGCACCGTCTGCACGTCCAGCTTCTCCGAAAGCAGTTCCGACAGACCGAGTTCCAACGGAACATTCAGCAGTTCGTGAGCACGGGGACGCCGCAGGTCGAAATCAACCAGAACCGTTTTCCGCCCCGCTCGTGCGAGACTGCCCGCGAGCTGGCAGGCAAAGGTCGTTTTGCCTTCCTGAGCGGCCGCGCTGGCAACCATCAGAACTCGACGCTGGTCGGTGTTCGGATCGTGCAGAAGGATCGACCTCGTGCTGTCGACCGCTTCGATCAACGCATTATTCCATAAGGCCATGCGGGATTCTTTGGGCTGCTCCCAGAACTTGATCAGTGGCTTTGGCATCGCCGGAAGGCTTCCCAGAAGATCGAGACCGAGTGTCTGAGAAATATCCTGAGGGTCTGTGATGCGTCGCGAATGAAATTCCATCAGCGAAATTGCAAGGAAAACAAAACCGATCGCCCCAAATCCGGCAGCACCAGTCAGTTTTTTCTTCTTGCCCAGGTCAAGCACCTGAGGAATTTCTGCGACCTGCATCAGAGTAATTCGTGTTGGAGATTTCAGCTCGATCCGGTGCGCTTCCATTTCCGACCCGACCTGATCTGACACCTTCGAAATCTGGTCGATTTCTGACTTCATCAGCTCCAGCTCGAATGACGAGCTACCGATGTTTTTCACCAGGTCAGAATACTTCTCCAGTTCTTCCGCCAGGAGCTTTTCCTGCCGCTTCAAGATGTCGAGTCGCGAACCAGGAGCCGCCGTACTTCCGTCGGTGCCACTGGGGACGACCTCGCCGGCCGCAGCCTGTAGCTGTTTCAGCTCATCGCGGTACTTCAGCAATGTAGGATGATTCTGATCAACGACCTGCGATTCGTACCGCGCAATCAATGACCGAAGTTGAGTTATTCGATTCGCGGTAATAGCGGCCTGCGATTGAGGTGCCGTCGACGCCCCCACGGATCCAAGCTCAAGTCCGGGCGTGACGGACGAACTGGCATCACCGCCAGAGATCCCCACCGACTGCTCGTTGATCTGAGCCCGCATCAGCTCGAACCGGACCCGAGCATGTTCACGTCGCAGCAAGGAAATCTGCTCAAGAGCCATTTGATGCTTGATCGAAAGCGCCTGCGAATCGCCTGTTCCCAGTTCTTTCGCCAGCGACTCAACGCGTTGTTCCTTCTGTCGAACCTTCTCTTCGGTCTCGCTGTGAATTCGCTCCAGTTCGTTCAGTCGAGTGATCCGCTGCTTTCGATCAGCCAGAACAACCTCGTCGAGATACGCATCTTTTACGGCGTTCACGATCTTCGTAATGTCTTCCGGATTGCCGCCTTCCAATGAAATTTTGAGAATCTCCGGGCTGTTGTAAGTGCCAACAGTGATCTTGTCCTCAAGCCATTCCAATGGATAAGTCTTCGTTCGGATGGTCTCCAGCTCGCTGATACCCGGCTGGCGTAATGCAGCATTCAAAACGAAACGACTTTGAATCATCGCCATTTGAGTCTGACGATACGTTTCGAAACTTTGCTCTGACTCCGCCTTCTTGAACACAAGTCGCGGTTCGGTCGACGCAACTTTCAGCAATGCAAACGCTGTGTAATAAGCCGGAACCGCCACCCACGCCGCAACCGCAGCAAGCAAAGCCAGCGGAACACCAATCAGCACGGCCTGTTTCCATCGCCGCTTCCACGACAGCAAAAGACCCTGAGGTGTCATTGGCTCGGCAAGCTGCAGCGCTCGCCAGACAGGATTTCCGCGCTGGCTGTTCTTCTGAGTCGAACGAGTCGGTCTGGCCGCTTGCGAGGAACGACGGGGCTGAAGTTCTCGCGAGACTGCGGCTGTCGAGGAAGTTTTGTCTGTCGACACGCTACCGGTTTCAGTTGACGACATGGCGGTATCCAGAATTTTGAAAACGGGCACGAACGCCCCGGTGTTTGATTCAGTAGTTTCAGGTCGCAGAACCGTGCATCAGCTTGACCTGTCGCATGAACGGTTGACTTGATGCCGGTTGAGAACGCTCATGTTCAGGCAGAACTCGTGCTGTTTCGCATTCGACACTTCTGTGTTGCTTGCCGAAGACTTCAGCCGGTTTCGTCAGAGGAGCAGACAATTCCACCCCGCATAAAACAGGTACGACTTCCCTGGCGGGTGGAGCGATCAGCAGTCGCGAAAGCAATTCGCGTTCGGCCTGCAACAGCCCCCATGCCAAAGCCAGAGTCAGCCAGCCAGCCACTTCGAACAGCAGCAGATCACCCAGCCAGTTGCTCACTCCAGTGTGAAGAAGACATCCAGCGCTGACTCGAATGGCTCCGCACAGGATCGCAATCGGAAAACCGGTGGCGACCATAAATAGTCGCTCCCAGACCGGCTTGCTGGACAGCATTGCCGCCGCCGCGGTCGACAAAGCAAGCACGGCTAACAGGACACGCAACCCGCCACTGGCCACTGAAAGGTCGATAACCGCCGACTCAGAAATCAGCAGGCGACCGTCGTTTATCGGGAAGAAAAATCCTGCCGTTTCGAGCAGGTAGAGACTGCCTGTTGAGACGAGTTTCGTCACGACACCGTCGCCGATTGAAGCGACCGCGTTCGGAATCGGAATCATGTTTCCGGGAGAAATACCAATCGGCCATGCGATCACGAGACCAGCGATCGCACACAGCGACGCAGTCGGCGTTTTCAGTCTGGATCGTACGCCCGGCGGAATCCGCATGATCGGGAGAATCCTCGGCATGATCTGATGCTCGTCCATTTACGGCGCACACGCGCCGCAAAACCTGGAAGCTCCAGGATGAAGAAACATAGACCACGTGACGCCTAACCGAGGAAATTCCGCGTGAGCACACCGCATCGAGCAAAACGCCACGAGCGATTGTCACGGTCCAACGGAATCCGCCGCAGAGCCAGCAAATTCCGCGCACGGCGTCAGGTTGCGTAAATACAACTCGACGTTGCCACAACGCAACATCCGAAGCCGGTAATTTCAAATGCCCGTGCGCCACTGGTTAAATAACCGGTTGCCACACTGATTGAACAACCGTATGCCACGGGCTCTGCCTGTGCGGAAAGACCTGTCGATGCCGTTGCGAGAAAACACTGACAAAGCTAGAGGCAATCAACTCCCAGAGACGGTGAGCACAACAGACTTACAACGAGTCGCTTACTCGTGGAAAGGCGGGATATCCGCAACGGAAGTTCCGTCGATCATCTTCTGAACATGATCGGCGACGCCGTCTACAATGGCATCAATCATCGCCGCTCCGGCTTCGGCGGTTGCTTCCATCGGTTCCTGGTCCGGCTGATCGCGCATCGCATCGTGCCGGACATTTTCCGGGAACGCTGCCAGCGCGAATGCCGTTTCAAATTCCTGAGCGTGTCCTGGCCAGCGTTTTGTTTTGAGGTTTGCTTCGGCCACGTTGTCAGGCAGAAACGACCAGTAACTTTCGAACTGCAGATTGATTTCCAACCGCTGCTGAAACTGTCCCCAGTTTCCTTCGCACGGAGCGATGTTCCCACCGTGGCCGTTCAGAACGAGGATGTTCGTAAAACCGGCGTGATGCATGCTGCGGATCGTGTCGAACAAGACTCCGAGCCAGCTTCCTGGCAGCGCAGACAACGTCCCGATGTGCCGCATGTGATGCTCGCTGATGCCGATGTTCATCGACTGAGCGATCACGACCTGCGGCGATAGTTTTTCAGCCACCAGTGAAGCGACGTGATTGACACTCCGCCAGTCATGCTCCATCGCGAGGTGCTCGAGATGCTGCTCGGTCGCCGCCACCGGAATAATGCAGGCTTTCAACTCGCCCGACTGCATGCGCTCACGAAACTCTTTACGAGTGTGCTTATGAACAAAGAGTTGATCGCTGGCTGACGACGACATGCAACGCTCCGATTCAATGAAGTAAGGTTAGCTGCCTGCTGCTTTGAATGATTAGAGCGGCCAACCTACCGCCACTCGGCACACCACGATGAAGTGTGATACTGGCTGCGGATTCGCCATTCGCGAAGGACTGCCAGTAACTCCTGCTTCTTTGCATCGTGAGCAGGATCGTCCCAAAGATTCTTCACTTCCTGCGGGTCGTTCTTCAGGTCGAACAACTGACCATGCGGCTCGTCCAGAAAATGCACGAGCTTCCAATCGTGGTTCCGCACCATCGTCATGAATTCGGCGTCGGTGAGGATGTTATCTCTGGCCTGCTCGGCGAAGACATAATCACGACCGGCGAAGTCTTCCTGCTCAAGTCCCGGCAGCAATGAAACTGCTTCGAGCGTTTCCGGAACTTCGCAACCGGCCAGTTCCAGAATTGCCGGCCCCAGGTCCATTTGTTGAACGAGCGACTTGACGACTTTGCCTGCATCGAACCGGCCAGGCGACCACACAATCAGAGGCACCCGAGTAATGTCGTCGTACATCGTCCATTTCTGACTGTGGCCGTGATCGGTCATGCAGTCGCCGTGGTCCGACGTAAAAATGAGGACCGTATCGTCGAGGTAACCCTGCTCTTCCAGAGCTTCGCAAATTTCGCCGACTTTTCTGTCAATCATCGTGACGTTCGCCAGGTAGTAGGCTCGTTGTCGATGTCGGGCCTCGGGCGACGGGTTGAGCTGATGCACGACCGAGTCATGATCGACTTCGACGTTGTGAATCCTCATCGCCTTGAAAGCTGGCGGCTGGCTGTCGAGTTCTTCCTGAGTCACTTCCTTGATCGGAAGCTCTTTGGCCATGTACGGAGCCGCGTACTCGGGCGTCGGATCGTACGGTGGGTGCGGTCCCGGAAAGCCGATCTGCAGAAAGAGCGGTTCGCTCTTTGGATAATTGCGGATCCAGTGAGTTGCCATGTCCCCAACAAAGACGTCTGGATGAGCGTCTTCCGGCAGGTTCCAGTCGAACGCTCCGAGTGCTTCCTTATAGTCCGGAAGTTGGCGATAAAGCTCCCGCTGCTGCTTCACGAGGCCGCGAAAACGCAACGCCTTGTCCCACTCGTCGAAGTAGTATCGGCCTTCCAGGTAACGGTCTTTGTTTTCAACGACGTATCGCTCGTGAAAGCCGACCGACGAATTGAACGGCCACGTGTGCATCTTGCCGATGTTCGTGCAGTGGTAGCCCGCATCGTTGAGAAGTTCGATCCACGACCGACGCCACAGATCGGCGTT
The DNA here is from genome assembly GCA_016779365.1 of Planctomycetaceae bacterium. Lineage (GTDB taxonomy): Bacteria > Planctomycetota > Planctomycetia > Planctomycetales > Planctomycetaceae > JABMPE01. Next base: position 189 of record JADHNX010000252.1, on the reverse strand, counting down.
TTTCAGAATGCCCGTTGTGTGCGGGTAATAACCCTTGAAAAGACTTGCCCGAGCCGGCGCACACGACGCGGCCGTCACATGACACTGTTCGAAATGGACGCCTTCTCTGACCAGTCGGTCGAGGTTCGGAGTATCCATGTAGTCGTAACCCAGCGCCGCAATCGTGTCGTAACGTTGCTGGTCGGTGAT
>JADHNX010000251.1 GCA_016779365.1 Planctomycetaceae bacterium | reverse complement strand
TTTTCAACAGGCTGCTAAGACATGGTTTGGCCATTCGCAAGTCGATTACTCATCACGATCCTTGCGATCGTGGTCTGCGCTGCGTCGGAGCTTTTCCATAATGCAGCGTCTGCTGCCGAAGCCGCTCCCGAGGCGAAGCCATCAGCCCAGAAGTCGTCTGAGAAGGTCGAGCCGCGACGGGAACTGTTCGCCGGCAAGGTCGTGCTCCTGCAGGATGCTCTCAAACGGCGAGGGATCAAAGTTGCCGAAGAAATGAAACTTCAGGCAGTACTGGAGACAAAATCCGGCGAGTTGATCCCGATCGCCGCCGACTGGCGAGGGCGAGCTTTCTTTCAGGACAAGAAGCTGCGAGGTCGTCCGGTCGAGATCGTCGGTTATCGTCAGCCGGGAATTCCCTATCTGCAGGCTCTGATCGTTTATTTCCCGAACAAGAAGGGCGAGCGCGAAGAGTTCGACTACTGGTGCGACATTTGTGCGATCCCGATGTACGAAATCAAAGACTGCGAGTGCTGCCAGGGACCGAGCCGCCATCGGTACCGTCCGGCGGAGCTGCCTGCTTACCTGTTTGAGCAGGGTGCGGCTGCGAACAAGTCTCCGAGCACCAAACCAGCAGCGAAGGATTCGCCGAGCCAGAAGAAGCCGGCTCAATGAGTCCTTCTTCAGATCCGTACCTCGTCCGACTGGCTGAGCGACTGGCCAACGGCCTGTCGAACATGGAAGAGTCGCGCCGCGAGCGACATCGCGCGTTCATACTTTCGTGCCAGCAGGACGATGGTGGGTTCGGCGGGCGCGAGGGCGATTCTGACCTCTATTACACAAGCTTCGCAGTCCGCGCTCTCAGCATGCTCGGCGGCATGACTCCCGACGAAGCGAAATCGATCGGCGAGTACCTCGCCACGTTCGACTGGCAGAAACTCGGCGTCATCGACCTGATGAACTGGCTCTACACCGCTCTGGCCGTGCAGGTCTTCGGCGGCGGCGATCTGCTCGAAGGTGAAGATGCGGACTGGCCGGAACGGATCGCTGCGAGGCTTGAAAAAGTACGCACGCCTGACGGCGGATACGCCAAGTCGGAAGAAGGAGCCGCCGGCAGCACGTACCACTCTTTTATGGTGACGCTGACTTACGAACTGCTGGGTATGACCCCGCCTCGACCAAACAGACTGATTCAATTTATCTATGACCGGCAGCGCGACGATGGCGGGTTCGTCGAAATCGCACCGATGAAAAACAGCGGAACAAATCCCACCGCCGCAGCCGTTGGCCTGATGACAATCGTCGGAGGCCTCGACAAAGAACTCTGCGAGGACATTCGCGACTTCCTGAAAGAAACATGGAGTTCCGAAGGCGGCTTCCAGGCCAACAAACGGATCGCCTTTGCAGATGGTCTGTCGACATTTACCGGTCTGCTGACCGTTCAGGATTTGAACATCAAAAATCTGGCGAGCGAGGCCATGATCGAACGGTTCCTCTCGCACGAGCTGGAATTTCCGACGGGCGGATTTCGCGGAGCCGCCTGGGACGACCAGGCCGATGTCGAGTACTCGTTTTACGGGCTGGGCTGCCTGGCGTTGCTCTGGTCGAAGGCTGCGAGCTGACTCGGTCTTCCGCTCGTTGATTTATGGTTGAGCGAGAATTATGGTGACCGATCCTTCCCGCTTGATTGTTAAACGAGGCGGCCTGCCTCGATGAAGATTCAACCCGGCCGCACCGCGTGCAGCCATTTTCGGAGCCACTTTCTGATGAAGAATCTCTCTCTGTTTGCACTCCTGGCGGCCATGTCGCTGACATTCTACGGCTGCTCCAACTCGTCCGATCCTGGTTCAACCGGAGGGACCGGCAGCGGCGAGACGTCCATCAGTGCCGACGCACCGAAAGTCGCCTACGTCACAAACGGTATCGCCTCGTTCTGGGACATCGCCGAAAAAGGCGCGCTGGACGCCGGAAAAGAATTCGACGCCGACGTCATCGTCAAGATGCCGGCCAACGGGGTGGAAGATCAGAAGCGAATGTGCCAGGACCTGCTCGCTCAGGGCATCAAGGGCATCGCCATCAGCCCGATCGATCCGGATAACCAGGGAGACCTGATGGATGAAATCGCGTCGCACACCAACCTGATCACACACGATTCAGACGCTCCAGCCAGCAAACGACTTTGCTACATCGGCATGGACAATTACACCGCCGGTCGCATGTGTGGAAAGCTTGTCAAAGAAGCTATGCCGGAAGGTGGATCGGTCATCATTCTCGTCGGACGTCTGGCTCAGGAAAACGCAAAGCTGCGACGTCAGGGAACGATTGATGAAATCCTCGACCGCAGCGAAGACCGCACCCGGTACGACGATCCGAATGCCGGCGAGATCAAAGGCGAGAAGTACACGATTCTCGACACGCGAACCGACGGCTTCGACTTTGGAAAATGCAAGGACAACGCTCAGGATGCCATCGCGAAGTACGAAGACCTGGGCTGCATGGTCGGCCTGTTCGCTTACAACCCGCCGCTGATTCTGGAAGCCGTTCGCGAAGCTGGCAAAGTCGGCAAAATCAAGATCGTCTCGTTCGACGAAGACGAACGATCGTTGCAGGCGATCAAGGATGGGGAGATGCACGGCACGACCGTCCAGAACCCGTACGCTTATGGTCACAAGTCTGTTGAGATTCTCGCCGCACTCGCCCGAGGCGATAAGTCGGTCATCCCGGAAGGCGGCGTGATCAACATTCCGGCTCGGAACATCCGCAAAGACAACGTCGACGAATTCTGGACCGAACTGAAACGGCTGACGGCAAAGGAAGCTGCTGCTGCGGAAGAAACCGCCTCTGAAGAGCCAGCCACGACGGACACGGACGCCACGACCGGTGAAGGAGAACCAGCGGCTGAAGAAGCAGTGACAGAGGCAGCAGAAACTGCGACAGAATAAGCAGCAAAATGGCACAGCAGCAGTTTGTAAACCAACTTTACAAACTGCTGCCATCGCCGTATCGTGAATTGAGTTGAGCTGAAGACGGAGCCGCCCGTCAGGATCAGGACATCCGATCCGATTTTCGCTGGCACCGAGCGACATGGATGCCGGACCGACCGCAGATCACACTTCTCGTGCTTTCTGCATCAGATTCGAAATTGAAGACGACCATCCATGACCGAGTCTCCACAACATCCGCTGCTTGAGGTCCGTGACGTTACAAAGGGCTTCCCTGGAGTCATCGCGCTCAGCCATGTGAACCTGACTCTTGGTCACAGCGAAGTTCTGGCACTAATCGGCGAAAATGGAGCCGGCAAGAGCACGCTGATGAAGATCCTGGCTGGCGTGCAGGAACCGGACTCCGGGCAGTTGCTGATTGGCGGCAAGCCGGTTCGAATTGACTCGGTGCAGGCGGCGTTCGATCACGGCGTTGCGTTAATTCATCAGGAACTCAACCTGTCCGACAACCTGGACGTCGGAGCAAACATTTTTCTCGGTCGGGAACCTCGGAAGAACGGCCTGATCGACAAGGCAAAAATCCGCGACGACTCTCGAAGGCTGCTCGCGAGAGTTGGCCTGAACGTCTCACCGGACACGATCGTCGAGCGGTTGCCGATCGGGCAGCAGCAGCTGGTTGAGATCGCGCGGGCACTTTCAGTCAACGCTCGAGTTCTGATCATGGACGAGCCAACGTCCAGCCTGTCCGCTCACGAAGCTGAGACGCTTTTCAAAGTGGTGAAAGATCTGCGCAGCAAAGGCGTCAGCGTCATCTACATCTCGCACCGCTTGGGCGAGGTCAAAGAACTGGCCGACCGAGTCACCGTCTTCCGCGACGGGGAAAATGCCGGCGACCTGAACCGCGACGAGATCAGCCACGACCGCATGGTCCGGCTGATGGTTGGTCGCGACGTGTCGCAGTTTTACGTTCGAAAGCCGCACTCACCCGGCGACGTCGCTCTGGAAGTGAAGGACCTGGTGACTCCGGCAAATCCTGGCCACAAGCTGAACTTCGCCATCCGGTCCGGCGAAATTGTTGGAGTTGCCGGTCTGGTTGGAGCTGGTCGAACCGAAATGTTGCAGGTTCTGTTCGGAGTCGACCCAGCCGTTTCCGGCAACATCAAAGTCGGCGGCAAGACCGTTCGAATTAACACACCGATTGATGCGATCGATGCGGGGCTTGCTCTTGTGCCTGAGGATCGAAAACTGCAAGGGTTGGTCCTCGAAATGGCTGTCCGCACGAACGTTGGCCTGGCAGGCCTGAAGCGACATCAGAAGAAGTTCGGCTTTCTGAACGCTCCACAGGAAGGAGCGGACACCACGGAAATGATCAGCAAGTTGCGGATTAAAACTCCCAACGAGCAACAGATCGTGCAGTACCTTTCCGGCGGCAATCAGCAGAAGGTCGTCCTCGGCAAGTGGCTGTCTCTGAAACCGAAAGTCCTGCTGCTCGACGAGCCAACTCGCGGTATCGACGTCGGAGCCAAGCAGGAGATTTACAGTTTGATGGAAGAGCTGGCGGAACAGGGCATGGCCATCCTGTTCGTCAGCAGCGAGATGGAAGAAATTCTCGGCATGTCCGATCAGACGCTGGTCATGCACGAGGGAAGAATTTCCGGAACGCTCACTCGCGACGAACTCAGCGAAGAAGCGGTCATGCAGTTAGCGACTGGCAACGATGCGAAAGAAGCAGTCGCCTGAATCGCCTGAGGTTGAGTTAAAAGTTTAAGACCACGGAGGACACGGAATTACACGGAAGATTCACTGATCAGCTTTTTCTTTCCGTGTAATTCCGTGCTTTCCGTGGTCAAAATCTTCAGTCCTGATTTCAGCATTATTGATAAATCGATGAAAAAAAACCTTGGCATCCTGGGCTTGTTTCTGGTTGTGTTTATCGCGACCGCGTTTGCCAATCCGGATTTCGTGAACGCCTACAATCTTGAGAATCTGATTCGCCGAGCCTCGCTGTACGGCATCATCGGAATTGGCGTTTCCCTGGTCATTATTACCAGCGGGATCGATCTCTCGATCGGCTCGATGATCGGCCTTGTCGGGACAATGCTTCCCTACTTGCTGGTCGTTCATGGAGCGTCGTTGTTTACCGGTCTGCTGGCAGTCGTTGCCTTGTCAGTATGCATTGGCCTGATCCACGGGCTGTTGATTACGAGACTCAAACTCCAGCCGTTCGTTGTGACGCTTTGCGGGCTGTTGATTTATCGAGGCTGCGCGAGGTGGATGACCGGCGACAGCGTTCAAGGTTTCAAAGGAAATTACGACAGCCTGCGTTACCTGGCCATCGGCAAGATTCCGCTGGGCAAACTGCCGGGCATCGGTGAGTTCAATCTGCCGGTTCCGTTTCTGCTGATGATCGGCTTGGCGATTGTCGCCGCGATCTTTCTGAACAAGACGATTTACGGTCGCTACCTGCTGGCTTTGGGGCGGAACGAACAGGCCGCTCGCTACAGCGGAATCAACACCGACCGAATGGTCGTACTGGCTTACGTGCTGTGCTCACTGGTGGCCGGGTTCGGCGGGATTCTTTTCGCGCTCGATTCAAATTCGATCCAGCCGGACAACTTCGGCAGCTTCTACGAGCTGTACGCCATCGCGGCGGCTGTCCTCGGTGGATGCAGTCTGCGAGGCGGCCAGGGGTCGATCTTTGGAGTCGTCATCGGAGCGGCAATTCTGCCTCTGCTGAGAAACTCGATTAACCTGCTCGGAATGCCGACGACACTTGAGTTTGCCATCATCGGCGTCGTGATTCTGGCTGGCGTGATCGTTGACGAGGTCGTCAAGCGTCTGGCCGCGAAGCGCCGAGCGGCTCTTGCAGCAAAACTGGCTGCGGGCGATTGAACGGCGGCGCGAGCACCTGTGCTTACCGCAGCACTCGGTTCAACAAGCCTGAAGCGTCGAGTTGTTGACCGGCAACTTTTGGAATCAGATCCTGAATACTCGATTCACGCAGATTGAGTTGCTCGAAAATGTCTCCGTACTTGCCGCGAAACATGCCGACCAGACCGTTGTGCTTTTCGTTGATCTGAGTGTCGAGCTTCGCGATCAACGCGTCCTTCTGAGCAGAGATTTCACGACTGAAACCCTGCTTGACGCCGTTGGAGATTGTTTCGCCGAGGTTGGTCTTCAGTTTGAGTTTCGGCTTTCTGACCGTGCCTGACAGTTCGACCGTCGCGTCGATTCGGTCGATGTCTTTCATGGACGCAGCGATCAGTCGTCCGAGAGTTTCGTCGTCCGCTTTCACTTGCGGAATCAACAGAACCGGCGTCTGGAGCATCGCGACGGTGCCGGTCAGCTGGTCACCGACGGTTTCGATATGAACATTCCATCGAGTGCTTCCGGCCCGAACTTCGACAGCCAGTGAATCGTCGTCACCAAGATGGCTGGTCGTTGCTTTATCCAGAACGTAAGCAACGTCAAGAATGTTGGCCGGGATATCCTGCGTGCGATCGAGTTCTGCCTTCATCTGAACGTCGGCTTCGCCCTGCCCTTTCATGCGGACGATGGTTGGCTTTCCGTAGAGGACCGGGTCGGAGCTGACATCGACGATCGTTCCCTGCAAGGCCATCTGGTCGCCGCCGATTTCGCCCTGGCCTGTGACTTGAATCAGTCGAGCTAGGTAATCGGGAAGCGGATTGGCGAGCGGAAAGAAAATATCGTCTCCTCGCTGGCGTTCAGGTTTTGGCGTATCCGAAAACTTGCTGGCCTGTTCACTGCCCCAGTCGAGCCAGGCCAGAGTTTTCCTGATTCGCTGATGCACGGTCGGCCCCAGCAGGAATTCGGACAGCTTGTCGCCGTCCACCACGAGTTCTTCGACCTTGCGTTTGATCTCGGCCTGATCGCGTTTGCGAGCTTCGTCGAGATCGCCAAGGTCACCTTCCGCTTTCTTCGGCAGGACTTTCAGATCCTCGCGGATCACGCTGACTTCTCGTAGAAGTCTCGATCCGTCGTTGGCGATTTTGCGGTATGCTTCGACTCGCTGAACCGGGTTCATTTTCTTAGTTTGATCGACCAGTTGCTTCAATTGCCGACCGGCGGCATCCACGTTTTGAATCCGAGCTTCCAGGCCGTCGAAGTCAGTTTTCCACTCAACTTCCAACTGCTGAGCGAGCCGGACTGATTCCAGATTCCGAGGATCGTATTCCTGCTTCGCCCGCTCGAAGATGTCGTTCGCCCATTCCTTGCCGTACTTTTCGAGCTGGTCGCCGAAGCCGGGCCCTTCGGATTCGTCCGGCGGTGGCGAGTCCGGCAGCAAGCCATCGTCGTCACGCGGCGTGTTCCAGGTCAGGCCGTTGACGACAGCCTTGTCGAGCACGTACGAGCCGTGCATCAAAGCCTGGCCGTCGATGTCGCCGTTCATCGATTCGAATTCGAAAATGTTCGTGCCTGGTTTGTTGCGGTTTGCGGCAGCGACATTGGTGATCGAAATCTTCGGCGGGAAAAATGATGTCTGCAGTGAGGCGATTTCGACCTTTGCCTGGACCGCCTGCTGACCGGCGGT
>JADHNX010000250.1 GCA_016779365.1 Planctomycetaceae bacterium | reverse complement strand
CGTCGACTGCGGCCACGCATTTCGACTCGGGCGTTGCTCAATCACAAGACCCGATTACCAGGCAGTCATGCCGGCCGGACTTCGCCATTCTCGTCTACCCGGTCGTCACGATGGACAAGACGACGCACGGCGGATCGCGCCGCAACCTGCTCGGAGACAAACCGAGCGACGAACTGATTGATCTGTTTTCGAACGAGAAACAGATCACCGCCGAAACGTGTCCGACCTATCTCGCGCACGCGCTGGACGACCGGGTCGTCGTCCCCGCCAACAGCCAGGCATTCCACGACGCCCTCAAAAAACACGGCACGGCGACGGAGTACCTGCAACTCCCCTCCGGCGGCCACGGCCTGAACGGTTACAAAGGCCCCATGTGGGATGCCTGGCAGAAGCAGTCACTGGAATGGCTCAAGAGAATTCTGAGCCGCTGAAATTGATGGACCACAACTGTTGGCTGAGATGTCTATCTCAGCGCGACGAGTGCTTCAACGAGAAGAGTTCATAGCAGCAATGGCGTCTGCGAATCCCCGCCCGATTTGTGCCATGATTTTTGCGGAGCCGTTGTAGTGGTACTCGGCGTTGGAGCTGCCTTTGAGGATTTCCAATTCTTGCGGGGTGTAGAGTTCTGCCCGGAACTTCGACAGGGCCTCGTCCCGCTGTTCGCGAGTGAGGCTTTTGTCCTTATTCAACTCCTGAGACTTCGCCTTCAACTTTCCGGCTCGCGACTTCAGCTCGTCCAGCTCAGCGTCCCAGTAGTTTTCGGTCAGAACAGCCGTCACATTGCCTTTGAACTCGGGCAACAATGCGGGAACTGCCATCGCGTCTCGAAAGTTCTGATGCACCGTGCTGTAGCGTTGCTTGTCCGGGCTGTACTTGTTGACCGGTCCGCCAGCCCCCATGACGCCGATCACGAAGGGTAGCTTTGGTGCTGCGAGATCCTTGCGGACGTCACGAATAAATTGAGCCATGAGCTTGCTGTAGAGATCGTAGCCGCCTGCGTTATCCCGATTGGGGTACACGTCTCGGCCAACCATGTCGTTCCAACCCTGAAACCAGACGAACCCGGAAAGCTCGTAGCCTGCTTCAGCATCGTAGACCGGGCAAACTCGTTTGATGTCCTTCAGAACCTTGTTCACATGGTCCAGCATCAGTCGGTAGTAGTGACCGCTTGCCGCAGCGCGATCGGCTCTGGCCTGCGCGACGTCTTTGCCCTGCTTTTTGAGCGATTCGAGTTGCCCTTCATTGAACTCGTAGGGGCCGGAACCCGGCGAGCGAAAATCGGTGTGCAGTGACTTGCCGCCCCACGCGGTTTTGATGATGAGGATTGGCTCATCGAGATGTTTCTGCATGTAGATACCGAATGTGAATTCGGGGCCGATCTTTGTTCCGCGACCTTTCGCCCCGTAACCGGCCGTCAGCGGACCGTGAAATTCTTCCTCGGTGCCATCGTTGCCAATCGACGAAATCCACACGTTGTCACAGACTCGCGGAGTTCCATCCGCCTTCCGCATTTCTTTCAGGAGCGGCGCCGTTGCGGGGTCCATTCCAACGTGGTCGAACGTTGAAATCTCGGCGTGCCCCTGCATGTTGGACTGTCCAACCAGGACGAAAACTTTCAGCGGCGTCTTCGCCGAGACGTGCGACGTGCAGAGCAGGCTGAGTACGAAGATGGCTGCCAATCGTAATTTCATGGGTGACTCGCTTCTGGTTCGTAATCTGGAAAGGACGGAGCGGAAGTAGTAACGATGCCGCGTGGAATAGTCGACTCAGCGGATCTCGCTTCTCACTGCTGACAGGATTCTGCGCGAAGTATCGTTGACGTAACGTGACGTCCGCTACACTCCCCGAGGTGCAGGATTTATCAAACGCCTTGTTCAAGAGCCACGAACATGAAAATTTCGATCCGACCAGAAGCGATTCGCCTTGTCTGTGTGGCGGCGGTAATGCTTGCTGGGAGTTTTCTTCAAGCCGCCGAGTGGGCAGTCCCGATGGGAGGCAATACTTTTCGCACGGCCCCCGAACCTGGCGGTAACAGTGTCCAGCGAAACGGAACTGTCGCGTGGAGCAAATCAGACGAAGTGTTCTCCGTCTACTTTCATGTCGACCGAGCGGCAGATCTGCATCTTCAGATGAAGGCGGCGGTTCGCGCCGGACGCTCAACGATCACGACGCGTGTCGGGCAGGCAGAGTTCAATACAGTCGTCGAAGGAACGGAGTCTGCTGCACACGAAATCGGGAACGTGAAGGTTGCCGACGCTGGATACGTGCGCGTCGAATTCCAGGGTGTTGAGCGGACCGACGATGTGTTTGCCGAAATCGACGAGCTGTTAATTTCGTCGGACACTGACGACTTGAAGGTCGACTTCGTCCGTGACAACAAGGGCGGCATGTTTTACTGGGGACGACGCGGGCCATCGGTGCATCTGAGCTATCAGGTGCCGCGTGAAATCAACCTGCGATATGCTTACTCGGAAGTCACCGTTCCGAAAGGGCAGGATCCGATCGGCACCTTCTATATGGCGAACGGTTTCGGGCAGGGCTACTTCGGCTTTCAGGTCAACAGCGAGAATGAACGTCGCGTGCTGTTTTCCGTATGGAGCCCCTTCAAAACCGACAACCCTCGCGACATTCCCAAAGAGCAGCGAATCGTCGCCCTCGCACGCGGCCCTGAAGTCCACATCGGCGAGTTTGGGAACGAGGGTTCGGGCGGTCAGAGCTTCCTCGTTTATCCCTGGAAGGCGGGGACAACTTATCGATTCCTCATCAAAGTCGAACCTGACGGCAAGGGCAGCACTGTCTACACATCATGGTTCGGCGACAAATCGACCAACGAGTGGCGACTGATTGCCAGCTTTCGGCGACCGATGACCGACACGCACCTGAGCGGCTTTCATTCGTTTCTGGAGAGTTTCTCACCGACATACGGTTTCATCGGTCGCAAAGCCTTGTACGGAAACGCCTGGGTGTGCGACGTCGATGGTAAGTGGCATGAATGCACGAAAGCACGTTTTTCTGTCGATGCGACCGGTGGTGGCCGACATCGCCTTGACTTCACGGGCGGTTCTGACGGCCAGTCTTTCTTCCTGAGAAACTGCGGCTTCTTCGGCGAGACCGGTCGCCCCGGAGAGACTTTCAGTCGCGAAAGCAGCGGCATCAGCGAGCCAAAGATTGATCTCTCCGCGCTGCCGACTGAATGAAGTCACAGCGATCGGATGGTCCAGAAGCAGGCTGCACCCAAGGTGGCTCCCAGGGGCAGAGTGATCAGCCACGCTCCGAGAATTTTCGCGATCATACCCCAATGAGCTTGACGGGTGACCGTGCCGATCCCGAAAAGTGATCCGCAGCTGACATGCGTTGTCGATACCGGCAAGCCAAGTCGACTGGCTCCTATGACGATCAAACTGGTGATGAAGTTTGCCGAGAATCCCTGACCGTGATTCATGGCGGTAATCTTCTGACTCATTGTCTCGGCGACTCGACGGGCACTGACGATGCCTCCGACGGCAATGGCGACTCCGACAAGCGCCGTGCAGCCCAGTCCAGTCAAAGACGGGATCAGAAGCAACATGGCTGCAATCTTTGGCGTGTCGTTCAGTCCGCGTGCGAAGCTGACCATTCCTGCGGAGAGGAAGTGGAGCCGATCCAGCATCGTTGCCGCATCAATCCCCAGCATCTTTCCCAGGTAACGATTCTGGCATGTCACGACGTCACCAATCTGGACGGACAATTGCTCGGCTCGCGCAATGGCAACCGTGTTGCACGAGACGGGAAGCACTTCGACCAGTTCCTGACCAACGCACAAACAGGTTTCAGAAGTAATTCCCCAGCGTTGGCGCGAACGAGTCAGGATCGGGTAAAGCAGCAAGGTTGAAGCGACCGCCAATACGGGACTGATCAGGAGCGGTGCAAAGAATCCACTTCCAAGCTTTGCGAAGTTGATCGCGGCTCCGGCTGCCCACCCGGAACCGATCAACGCTCCAACCAGACTGTGCGTCGTCGAAATCGGCATTCCGAGACGAGTTGCCAGCAGGACAGTCAGTCCGGCACCGAGAGCAACGGCGGCTCCGTACTCGGTGGTGGCGGCGAGTTCTGCGTCGACAATTCCTTTGCCCGTGAAACTTTTCAACAAAGTGCCCGCCAGAAAAACGGCGGTGAGCGAACCCAGCAGCGTTGTGACCGTCGCCCATAACAAAGCGCGTCGATAGTTTGTGGTGCCGCTGCCAAAGAGTGTTGCGACTCCCTTGAAGTTGTCATTCGCCCCGTTGGCATACGCCAGGCACAAAACCGCGGCCAGTATTATCGCCAGAGTCATTAGTCGCGGTCCTCATTCAAAACAGTTTCTGGATGGGGTCGTTGGGTCGCAAAGCATAGTGAATCTGAATATGCCGTGGCGTAAGACAACTCACAGGAACCTCGTTTTCCTGCCTCGTTGAGACTCGTGGCCCGACGATCTGTGTGGACTCACGCCAACTCTGTGATCACGCCGTCCGCTTCGCCACCCTGGAATTTCTCAGGCACGGGCACGTTCATGAAGCCGAACATCGTTTGCCAGAGGTTGCCCAGATAGTCGTCGTTCCTGACAACGTGGCCCTGATGGCGAACGCCGAGACCGCGTCCGCCACACAGTACGGCAGGCAGATGATGATTGTTATGCGCGTTGATGGTGCCGCCGGTAGAACCCCAGGCCACCATCGTGTGGTCGAGCAGTGTGCCGTTGCCTTCCTTCACCGATTTGAGTCGATCAAGGAAGTACGCCCATTCTTCCATGTACCAGGTGTCGGCGATCGTCCACCACTTCAGCTTGTCGGTGTCTTCTCCGTGGTGAGTCATTTCGTGGTAACCGTATGGGTTGCCTTCGCCCTTGAAGGCACCGGTGCCGTCTGAGTTATCCATCCGCGGCATGTACGAAATGATGCGTGTACTGTCGGTCTGAAGGGCGAGCGTGATCACGTCGTACATCAGACGCTGATAGCGTCGGTAATCTAAACCGCCTTTGGTCGGATCAAGGCCCTGTTCACTGCCGAATTCCGGCGCGTCGACCAAGGGTTTCGGTTGATAGAGCCAGCTTTTCTCGGCCTGCATCTTTTTTTCCAGATCGCGAATGCCGGTGAAGTATTCGTCGAGTTTCTCGCGATCGACTCTGCCCAGTCGAGTTGAAAGTGTTTTGGCTTCGCCCCGGACCGAGTCAATCACGCTGGAGCGACGAGCGAATTCTGCCTCGCGCTCAGCCAGCGTGTCGGCGGTTTCGGGTCGAAAGAGCTGGTCGAATAAAACGTGTGGCCGGTTCTCGGCTGGAATCGGCGTGCCGCTTGGGCTCCAGGACAGCGTGTTGTCCTGCGGGTTGCCAAATCCCGTGCCGCGACGAATGCCAAGTGTCAGTGACGGATAACGTGTCTGGTTGCCGATGGCTGCTGCAAGCTCCTGGTCGCAGGAAACTCGCAGTTTCACACCGCTTTTGTGCGTGTTGGTTCCGGTCAGAAAGGTACGGTCGCCGCCATGTCCACCGGAATGTGTCAGCTTGAGACCGCTGATCACGGTGAAGTCCTGGCGGTGTTTTTCCAGAGGCTTCAGGATCGGCGTGATCTGATAGTCGAGCCCCGTAGTGGCCGGAGTAAACTCGCGACCGTTGAGCCCCAGTCCCCACATACAGAAAACGGATCGCCGTGGAATCTCGTCCGGCGTGAGGTCGCCTGCGGTTTCTGCTCGGACTGCTTGAGGACTCATTGCTTCCAGCCAGGGAAGTGCCAGCGCGACACCGGCACCACGCAGCAAACTGCGACGATCAAGACTCCATGACTTATCCAGCCATGCGGAAGAAGACGGTCTGGTATTTCTGGTTGTTGGATGCTCGGCGGTCATCAGATTCCCCTACCTGGATTGAAAGAGTTCGCTGCGGATGATTTCTTTGATCAATGTACGAAGGCGATAGTCATTCTGACCAACCGCCCCGGTGATGGCGTCGATGGTTTGATGATCGGAGTATCCGACCGGACGTGTCAGAGCGTACGTCATAACCTGCTTCGCAAGGTTCCGTGTAAACTGGTCCCTTCGCTTGAGCAGACCGGTTTTGTAGTCCTCAAGGGACGCGAACTCTTCGCCGTTCGGAAAAGTGCCGCTGACATCCAGGTCGGGGGCACTTTTGCTGCGGAAGCCTTCTCCGTTGGCCTTCGTACGCCACTTTCCGACCGCATCGTAATTCTCCAGCGCAAGCCCGAACGGATCGAGCCTGGCGTGGCAGGACGCACACGTCGGTTCATTACGATGCAGGTCGAGTCGCTGTCGGACGGTGAGATTCTTACCGGTCGTGTTCGGTTGAATCTCGCCCGCGTTCGGTGGTGGATTGCCAGGCGGATCACCAAACAGTTGCGTTTTCACCCAGGCCGCGCGTCGGACCGGCAGCGTGCGGGTTCCGTCAGAGAGGTAAGTCATCAAACCCGCCATGCCGAGCACGCCGCCTCGGTGGTGATCCGGTGCGACCTCGACGCGTCGAATTTCGGAACCTTCAACCCCTTCGATTCCGTAGTGCCGCGCGAGACGCTCGTTAATCATGACGAAACTGCTGTCGAGAAAACTGGTCACCGGCAGGTTCCTGGACAGCACTTCCCGGAAGAATGCGTAAGCTTCCAGCCGCGACGACTCTTCCAGATCGGCGTCGTAACTGTCTCGATACTCGGCGGCCGGCATGACACTGCCGAACTCGCGAACTTCCAGCCACTGGCCGGCGAAACCGCTGACGAATGCTTCGACTTTCGGATCGTCCAGCATCCGGTCTACCTGTGCCATTAACACCTGCGGGTCGTCGAGTCGGCTTGCTTCGGCCAGTGCAGCCAGTTCCTCGTCCGGCATGGTTGACCAGAGAAAATAACTGAGACGGGACGCGAGTTCATAATCAGTCAGCTTTCGAGGTGCGGTATCGGCGGTCGGTTCCTGAATGAAAAGAAATCCTGGTGAGCACAAGACGCGTGCAATACCCAGTCGAATAGCGTCGTGAAAACCGGCCTCGTTATCGCGAGCCTGTTCAACAAGAGCAACGACGCCATCGATCTCAGCGTCTGTGACTGGTCGCCGGTAGGCGCGAGGCAGAAACCTCGCGAAGACTTCACGAACATAGGCTGAATCCTGTCGCTGATCACCGTCGAACAGAACCTTCGTGTGACTTTTCGGCGGCCATTCAGGCAGGACCGGACCACTGATTTCTGCCCAGTCGACAAAAATGGTTGGCGGGTCTTTGTAGTCTCGCTTTGGGTTGTAATGTCGTAATGGACCTTTCCATTTCGCCGCTCGAGCCTGAACTTCGTCGTACGTTTTGGTTGCCGCCGCGATGTCTGCCTCAGAGCCTCCCTGCGTGTTGGCTTGCCGAAGTGTATCTCGCGCGTCGCGAACGGCGCGATCAAGCTGGATGTTCTCCGGCGTCGAGACGATCAGATCCGTGATATCGTTGAAGGAAAAGTTTACGCCGCGTTTAAGGCCGTCAGGACCGCTCCGCAGAAA
>JADHNX010000249.1 GCA_016779365.1 Planctomycetaceae bacterium | reverse complement strand
GAGAAGAGTTGTTCTGAAGCAGTTCATGAAGATGTCCTTTGGCGAGGCTGGCTGATTTGCCAGCGTTTTGACTGAGCGACCTTTATAGCAGCCGAGTCTCAAACCATCCATCTGCCAGAGCAGCGTCACTGCGTAAAGGAGCCAACGTCTTCTCGCAGGTCCGCTCGGCCTGACCTGCGAGAAAAACGGCAGTGTGGAGATCCATATTGACACTCACTCCTGCCTCACGTTCTTCTCCGCCGGGTCATTCGCATTTTTGCGACTTTATTCAGATGTTCTTTAGCTATCAGGAGCAATCGATGAACGGACTTTTTCTTCTCGCCCAGGGTGAAGGTGGACCGGAACAGGTCGCACAGGCACCACAATCGCTGCTTCAATCGATCGAGGGCTACGCACAGGCATTCACCGACCCGGAAAAAGCAGCAACGTTTGCAGGAAATGTTCTGGCGGCCATCGCCATCTACATCGTCGGGAAAATCGTCGTCCGAATTCTGACGGGGCTGCTCGAAAAACTGATGAGTCGCGCGAAGGTCGACGCGACTCTGTCGACCTTCCTTTCAAACATCGCCCACTATGTGCTGATCACGTTTGTGATCCTGATGGCCCTGGAAAGTCTGGGCGTCAACACAACTTCGCTGGCCGCCATTCTAGGGGCCGCCGGTCTGGCCGTTGGTCTCGCCCTGCAAAGCTCGCTCTCAAACTTCGCATCTGGCGTGATGATCATCCTGTTCAAGCCGTTCCGAGTGGGAGACTTCATTGAAGCGGCCGGGGTTTCCGGCACCGTGGAAGAAATCAGCATCTTCAGCACGCTGATGAAAACAGGCGACAACAAGCAGATCATCGTTCCGAACGGATCGATCTATGGAGGCAACATCATCAATTACTCAGCCAAGCCAACCCGACGAATCGACATGGTCGTCGGCTGTGGCTACGGCGATGACCTGCGAGCCGTGAAGGCCTTTTTGACGATCCTTGTCGAGAACGACGAACGCATCCTGAAAGAGCCAGTTCCCGTGGTTGCTGTTTCCGAACTGGCAGACAGCAGCGTCAACTTTGTCGTCAGACCGTGGGTCAACTCAGCCGACTACTGGGCCGTACTTTGGGATCTGAACGAGCGAGTGAAACTCGGTTTCGACGAACGGGGTTTCAACATCCCGTACCCTCAGCGAGACATCCACATTCACGAATCTGCCAGTTGAGAAGCCTGTTTCAGAAGACAGAGCGTGACAAGCGGAGCGAACAGCTCAACTAATCACAGAGTTCTTTTTTCCAGAACTCCTGCGTCATGACGAAGCCCGACCGCTCGTAGAGTTTCTTCGCGCCGGGATTCGCCGTGTCGACTTCGAGCGTCACGCGGCAGCAACCGAGTTCTCTGGCTCGCTCCGCAGCGGCGTCGAGCAACATCGTCCCGACGCCCTGCCCGCGATACTTTGCAGAAACAGCCAGATCATGAATGTTGAGCAGCGGTCGTCCGGCAAACGTCGAGAAGCCTTCAAAGCAGACGGTCACTCCGACGACTGTTTCGCCATCGACTGCCAGCAGAATCTGCTTGCCTGACACCTTTGAGAGACGACTGGTCAGGTTCTCAATGACCTCGCTCGGCAGCCCTCGACCGGCGATGTGAGGAAGCCTCGCATATTCATCAAGAATCGCAACAAGCCCTGTGCAATGCTCAATTCGATCAAGATCCGCATCGACCACTGAAACGGTCATCTCAGCTGCTCCTTCTTCCAGAACATACCAGGCGACATGCCGCGCAAGCCTGACTCAGCAGCCAGCAATCGTCCAGTCGCACAATCGCCGACTTTGCCCCGTTGACGATGTCGTGTCCTGGTCTCTAATGTGGGGCCTCGTGTCACAAAGACATGCTTAACGACAAATTCCTGCCGACTCTTTGCACAAAAATGCCCCTGTTCGTCGAGAAAATTCTGTTTGTCATTGCCTGCCTGACGGTGCCAATCGCCTGGGGGATCATCGTCAATTGGGTGTTTCATCGACTGAAGACGGCAACACCGAACGAGGATGATTCGGGGAACGAATCTCAGGACGAACCGGTCATCGAGTATTATATCTGAGCGGCCACTGCTCCTGCGGGTCCGTTTTCTACGTCATTTCAGGGAACAAATACTGTGTTCGGGCTGCTGCTTCCACACGAACTGCTGCTGGTGGTCGGCTGTGGGTTCGTTGTTGGAGGGCTTTCCGGAGTCTTCGGCGTTGGCGGCAGTTTTCTGCTGGTACCAATCCTCCACGTCGTCCTTGGAATCCCGATCGAAATGGCCGTCGGATCAACCGCGTGTCAGGTTTTAGGCCCATCGACCGCCGCATTGCTCGCTCGAAAAGTCACCAGACTTCAACTCCGACTCCCACTGATCATCACCGGCGGAATTATCATGGGCGTCCTGCTGGGCACGCTGATCCTGAGTGCTGCCGGGCAATTCGGCGAAGTTCAAATCAACAACCGAAGCGTCGAAGCCAGCGAACTGCTCGTCCTGGGGACTTACCTTTTCATGCTGGTCGGGATCGGCTCATTCAGCCTGTACGAAGTTCGGCGTCAGCTTGCCGGCAACCCGGTTTCACGAGGTGCGTTAGCGAGGTTCAAAATTCCGCCGGTCGACACATTCTCAGAACTCGGTGTCGGCACGCTGTCGATTCCCATCCTCTCGATGTTCGGGCTGCTGACTGGAGTTACGGCAGGAATGCTCGGCATCAGCGGAGCACTGCTGCTGATCCCTGGCCTCGTTTACCTGCTCGATATCCGATCTCGAAAAGCGATTCTGGCCTCGTTGATCGTTGTGTGGATCACCTCGTTCCTCGCAACAATTTCGCACGCCTGGCACGAACACGTCGACCTGGGGCTGACGTTGGCGCTCATGTTCGGAGGCACAATCGGAGCAAGAATCGGCTCTGAATTGAGCAGCCGTCTGGAAGGTCAATCGCTTCGCAGCGGCATTGGCTGGCTGTCGTTGTTCGCGGCCAGCCTGGTCCTGTTTCAGTTTTACCAGTTGCTTAAATAGGCCGGTGAATTCATCCGGAAAAATCAGCGACGCGCCGCCGCGACCGACGACAACTCATAGGCTTTCGCAAGTTCCACGAGTAACTTTTCCAATTGAGCGTAGTAAGCATTTTCATCATCAAAAGACTGCTTGCGGTCCCGCAGTTGAATGACTTCCTGCTCAAGCCGGTCACGCAACTTTCGAGTCTCTGGCGAAAGCTGCTGCTCGGAATCGCTCCGCACCAGGTGAAAGCGATGAGCGAGTCGACCGTCGACAGTCGCCTCGCCTTGCACCTTCCTGACCAGCCGCACGCCGCGAAAAAAGTCAGCTCGAACGCCGAGCCCGTCGCCGTTGTCATCCAGCAGCGAATGCTCTGTCGCAAGCCGACCTTCAGACTCGTAGAACGCCAGCGTTCGACGACTTGCAGAAAGGAACGCTTCAAACGCCGATGTCTGCCCGTCCTTATCCAGATCAAACTTCGAATCACCCACTGCTTCTGAAAGAAACTCGCCGAACCTCGCAAAGTTGATTTCGGCACCGGTCTTCGTTGCCGTCATCACGACTCGGTTCGGCCCGGCAAGGGCTTTCAGAAACGGACCGCTGGCGGAAGAACAGTTGGCAATCGCGGTCAGACACGAAACTGGTTCAAGCCACTTCTTGAGTTCCTCGGCACTGACGTCATCCCCTTGCAGATTAAAGCGAGCTGACCGCCCGTCGAACGTTCCATGACCGATCAACACAATCCAGAGCTCTGCCAGTTTTCCGGACGCAGCCTGAGCTGCTGCCTCGCGGAGTGCCAGTTCGATCGAACTTCGGTCGCCATCACCCGGCTGATTCGACGCGTCATCACCTGTGCCATCAGCGCCAGTCTTCGGTCCAATTCTGGCAACTCTGGCACCGCCTGTTGTGGCTGCGGCTTCCCAGCGATTACTCCACAAATCAAACAGTTGCCCGTACTCGGACGTGCCCGAAGCACCACGAATAATGACGACAAGCCGATCCTCTGGCCGATCTTCCGACTGTGGGACGACGAGAACCGTCGCTGCCGAACCAGTATCCGCCGCAAGACAACGCGAGTTCGCAAACGCAAACGCAAACGCAAACGCTCCGAAAATCAAAACGACGGCAAGGCACGACTGTTGAATCATGAAATTCGTTTTCAAACTGCAAGTCTTTCGAAGAATTGTCGTCCTGCTGGTGACTAATTCGAACATTCGAATTCAGCAAAGAAACGAGATTAAGGCAGCCCTTTCCAACGCCGAAGTCCCCATTCGCCAACCAGGCAACAGAGCACTATCAGGAATACCAGAGGCTGGTCCCACAACGGCATCGTCCATGCCTCGACGACAGGCATCGGCTTACTTTGAAGTTGAGACACGAAGTCGTCGAGTTTGTCGGCCTGAACAATTTCTCCGCCGGTCTGCTCGGCAAGTTTGCTCAACAATTCGCGATCGACGCCCGGTCTTTGAAATTCCTGGACGGCGGGTTCGTAAATCCAACCAGCGATATCAGCGGTCAGTTTCTCACCGTCGCCGGTCGTTGCCTCCGCTTCGACCGTCCAGGCTCCCGCTTCCTTCGGCACAAAGACAGCGGCGTAAACACCCGGTTCGTCCAGCGAGGCTTCGGCATTCAGGACGACTTCGTCGGCCGAGACAGCATTCAACGCATCATCTGCAGAAGCTTCCGTTGGCGCTTTCTCTTTCTTCTCTCCGCCCTTCGCGAGCATCACCGGACCGCTGATACGAATCAGCACCTGAGCATTGTCGAGCGGCTGAAACTCTTCGTCGACAACTCGCACGCTCACTCGCACGGCTTCTGGAGCAACGTCTTCCGCCGCAGCCATCTCAACGCCGACTCGCTGTTGAACATCGGCGATCAACCACCGCAGCGTTTGCCGCCACGCTTTCGGAAGATCTTCTGCCTGCTCGGCATTCCTGGTGATCTGCCAGCGCCACAGGTCGCCAACCAGCATCGCTCCGGATCGCCCCCGCCCGTACGACTGCGTCACCAGAGCCGGCCAGTGTTGACCGCTCGCGTCCGAAACCGTCGACATGACGGACGCTCCCGGTTTGATTCCCTGAGTCGGATTCAGCGTTCGAAACCGGGGCATCGTTTTCAACCGATCATTCTCGTCTGTTTCAGTCGAACGAAGCCGCACCCACGGCTGGAGCCAGCCTTCGCGAGTCAGGTCAAGCGACAGCCTCGCGGATGCCTCAGGAAACTGAGTTCGGTCCAGATAAACCGGCAACGCATCGGCAACCGGCGTTCGTTCGTAACCGCCAGTGTGAAAGCTCTCGGCCCCGCCGAGCATCATCAGTCCGCCGCCTCGTTCGCTGACGAACTTCTCGATCAACGTCAACTGGTCGCGGTTGAAAAATTCCGCTTCGATGTCGTCCAGGATCAACGCGTCGAATCCAAACAGCTCCTTCGGATCTTTGGGAAAGCCGGCCCGCAGTTCATCAGCGTCTTTCGTGTTCAACCGGACGATGACGGGTTCGTCGTACTTTTCAGTTTCTTCGTCAGTCTCGGCTTTGAAACCTCGAAACAGCGAGTTGCTCGACTGTCCGTCTCGCCCGCGAAAATCAAATTTCGCTTCGCGTTTTGCCACTCGAATCATCCCGACGAGATCGATCTGATCATCTTCCTCGACAGAACGCCTCAGGAATTTGAACTCCCAATTCGGACGTCCACAAACGTAAAGGATGCGGTGCTTCGCCGAGCCGCGGTTGACCTGCACGATTCTGGAATTGTTGACCAGCGTGCTTTCTTCGAGCGGCGTGTCCGATTCTGCACCCAGTTCAAGCGTCGTTACCAGTAGTCGGTAAAACGCGACGCCCGGTTTGATCGGACGAAACTGAAAACGAAACGGCAACGTCGCGTCAGGATCACTGATCGCCTGCCGCTCGGTTTTGACTGTTTCGCCGTCAGAGTCAATCAGTCGGCACTCGACAAGCAGATCAGACGAGGAAACGCGCTCCATACTCAGATCGTGAATCTGAACGTCGCACTGCAACGAAACGGGCGCGTCTTCAAACGGTGTCTCGCTGATCGAAACCGACGCGATAGTCGTGTCTGGTAACGACGCATTTTGCTCGAAGATCACCGGATAAACGGGCGGAAGCGGAGTGCCGCTACTCAGGCTTTCCTTCAGATCGTCAACCGTTAAGTCCGTCGCGTTACCGTCGCTCAGCAGAACGATGCCGCCGACGTGCCGTCCTTCGAAACGGCTTCCAAGAGATCGCAGCGCAGACTGCAACGCCGACGCTTCACCCGTCCAGGTAAGTTCGTCGAACTCTCGAACGGTTCTCACGCGACGGTCAAACGCGAACTGATGAACCTCGAAGTCCTGCCCCAATCGATCAAACCACAATTCAGAAGTCGGCTCCAAAGTTGCTTTGACCTGAGTCTCCAGCGTTGCCTGATTGGCGTTCTCATTGGACGACCGAGTCAGACTTTGGCTCGTATCCGTCAGAACGAGAAACAGGTTTGAATGCGGTCGCGGATGAACGCCGCTCCAGACGGGTTCAATCAGGCAAACGGCCAGCAACAGCAAGGCAAACGCCTTGAGTGCTCCCGCCAGCCTGCGGACGCGTTCCGGAGCGTGTCCTTTTCCGACAGCGTTCCAAGTCAGCACCGCACCGACGACGGCAACGATTGCCGCAGGAATCAGCCAGAATGGACTTCCGATTGAGATCATTGATCAGTTCTCAAAACAGGTTCAGTATTTCTCGTTCCGAACTACTTCCCCGATCCGATTCGTTCGTAATAACGACGAACCAGTTCCGCGTATTTATCCGGCACCGGATCGCGATCGATCGGCACCAGCGAATCTGGCGATTCTCGACGAGCAATTTCTTCCTTCAGCTTCTCCTGAATTTCTGAAAGCGGCTCCAGAATCTGCATCCGAACCAGGCCCCACTGAGGCTCTTTCGAATGCCGTTTGAAATCGGCTCTCATGCTTCGAGCGGCTTCTCGAATTCTCGCAACTTCCGCTCTCATCTTCGGATCATCAATCAACTCTTCGATATTGCGAATCTGATCTGACCATTGAACGAAACCATCGCCGGTAATCGGGTTGCCCGGCCCGCCCGCGCCACCACCTTGTTGAGCCGTCGCGGATGGCTGCGAACTCGATGGTTGTTGCGGAGTCGCCGACGGACGCAGTCCAGGCTTCTGTCGAGGTGCCGCCGACGGACCGGGCGACTGCTCAGAAGGCGCCCCCTGCCCCTCGCTCTTTCCATCTGGTGACTCGCCTGGTTGGCCCTCACCAGGTTTGCCTTCTCCCGGCTGAGGCTTTCCCGATGGCGACTCACTCGAACCTTTCGGACTCTCCCCCTGCCCCTTCTGCTCGCCTGGTGACTGCCCCGGCTGCTGACCTTCAGATGGCTGAGATGAATCGCCCGGCGTCGGCTTTCCATCTGGAGATTGCTCGCCTTGTCCAGGTTGTTGACCTGGCCTGCCGCCCTGTGCAGGCTGCTCACCTTTTGAGGGAGACTCGCCAGGCTTCTC
>JADHNX010000248.1 GCA_016779365.1 Planctomycetaceae bacterium | reverse complement strand
GGGGCGACAGCGAACGCAACGCTCGTCACCACTACCGCGTTCAGGGACCGACGTTCCTGATCGAGTACAACAACACGCAGAACAGCGCCAACCACGTTCACGCCATCTGGCGAAACATCGATGGCGACTTCAACCTGCCTGCCAAATAGCAAGTTTCGAGGCCGGATTCTGGAACGCAGAGGGCGCAAAGGATTTCGCAGAGGAAAAAGGAGAGCGATCTCCCAACCTCTGCGAGCCCTTGGCGTCCACTGCGTTCATTTTCATTGAGTTGGGCAGTACGGACACCATTGCCCACCAGCACGAGCTGCTGTTTGGCGGTCGTCAACCTCGCCAATCCTGAAGGCCAGTGACGAAGCGACCTTCACGAACGATTCGTATGAATGAACCTGATTCCATCAAACCGAAATCCTGCTGCACTCCGAGTCGAGGATCAGTTGAGCGTGACGGCGCGCCGCTGGCTTCGCTGGAGATCCTGCCCGCCACTGAACTAACCGCCGAAGCAGAAGTCGCGATTTCGAGCGTAGGGATGGTCAAAATTCCCGGCGGCACTTTTCTGATGGGTGGTAAAGGACCGGAGACCTGGCAACAGGACGGCGAAGGGCCGGTTCGAGAAGTGTCGGTTGATTCGTTTCTGATTGATGCCTGCGCTGTTTCGAACGAGCAGTTTGCGAAGTTTGTTGACGCGACGGGCTATGTCACCGAGGCCGAACGTTTCGGCTGGTCATTCGTTTTCCAGCTTCACATTCCAAAGAAGCAGCGAGAACAGCTCCGCCAGACGAAAGCTGTTGCCGGTCTTGAATGGTGGCTCGCCGTTTCAGGAGCCTCCTGGAAACAGCCAACCGGGCCGAACTCAAACATCGACGACATCCTCGATCATCCGGTCGTGCAGGTTTCGTGGAACGATGCTCAGGCTTACTGTCGCTGGGCTGGCAAGCGTTTGCCGACGGAAGCCGAATGGGAGTACGCGGCTCGCGGAGGACTTGAGCAGACGATCTGGCCGTGGGGAAACTCGCTGTTGAGAAGCGGAAAGTTTCGCTGCAACATTTTCCAGGGCGATTTTCCGAAGAAAGACACCGGTAAGGACGGCTACAAAGGAACGTGCCCTGTCGACACTTTCGAACCCAACGGATACGGCCTCTACAACTGCGTCGGCAATGTCTGGGAATGGTGTCAGGACTGGTTCAGCCCGAACTTTCACCAGGTTCGAACCGACCTCAAAGACAATCCAACAGGTCCACCGTCCGGAACAAAGCGAGTTCAACGCGGTGGCTCGTACCTCTGTCACGATTCCTACTGCAACCGCTACCGCCTGTCCGCCCGCATCGGCAACACGCCTGATAGCTCAGGCGGCAATCTTGGCTTCCGTTGCGTAAGGGATTTGATTTAACAGGGTTGGCAAATCATCGAAGGAAAAATCGCAGAGGTCGCAAAGAACGACGCTGAGGAACGCGGAGTTCTCCATTTTCTCAGCGTCGCCCTCAGCGTCCTCTGTGATTCATAAATCGAAAACGGAGTTCACTGTACAAGGAAGGTTTCGAACTGCCAGAGGTCGTCCCAGTCGTCGACTGAGTCTTCGGGGACTGGTCGCCAGTCTGACGGTTGCGAGATGACCGGTCCCAGGTAAGGCCGGGCGACTTTCATGATCTCGTCGTGCGGCAGATGGTCCGGAAGATTCACTCCCTCTTCCGGGTTGCGGATCATCCAGGACACGCAGCCGAGAACCGAGCACGCGACCTGTAACGTTGTAGGATTCTGTCCTCCAACAAGCTTGCGGGTTTCTTCGATGTCGAGCAGACTGCCGCACCACCACGCTCCGTAATCGTGCCCCAGCAGCAGGCAACCCAGCTCGTCGCGACCGGAGATGATCTCGTCGGTCATGATCCGATGCTCTTTCTGCAACTCCAGATCTCTCATGTTCAATTCGTGCAGGGATGCGATCGCTGCGTTTGTCGGACAGTAAGCGTAATGGACGGTTGGACGATAAATCGCCTCACCGTTGTCGTCGTGGACCGTCAGGTAGTCCGAGATGCTGAATGCTTCTCCGTGCCGGATCACCATACCGATGATTTGCCCACAGGGAACCCACGACTTGACCCAGGTATTCATGCCTCGGCTGTCGAGGAAGATTTGGTTCCTTGGTCCGGCGTCGTGCGTGTTGGCTCCCGGAGGAAGTCGTTTCTCGTGAGTGCCCCATCCCATCTCGGCAGGGGCGATCCCTTCTTCGTAGAAGCCTTCGACGCTCCAGGTGTTGACGAACTCGTTGACACGTTTGGGCTCTGACGCGATCTGAGTGTCTCGCTCACTGATATGAATGGTGCGAACGCCCGTCAGCATGGCCAGTTCGTTGAACTCGCCGGTTTCCATTGCCGCTTCAAGCTTTGGCACGCGCTCGTCGTCCGGCTTGTCGTCGATGATTTTCTGCGAGATGTCCAGCAGAGCCATCTTTGTAAAGTGGGAGACAAGTCCGGGATTGGCTCCGTGATCGATGACAGCGGTCGGGCCTTTGCGATTGTCCCAGCTGGCGATCAGTTTTCGAAGATTCATTTGCCGACGATAGAGGGTGAAATCGGCTCCGGATTTTTCGTAGGGATCCCATTCTTCGACTGACGTGTTGACGTATCGAACTCCGCGATGATGGCACCAGTCGAGCATTGCCAGCGTGTCGACGTTCCAGGACAGGTCGATAAACAGGTCCCCGTCTGCCAGCAGTTCGCTCAGCACTGCGTTGTAATTTTCCGGAGTGATCCTGCCGATGCGGTATTTGACTCCAGCCGTGATCGCTTCAGAAATCGTCTCACGGTTATCAACCATGTCCATCACGGTAATGCGATTGGCCGGGCAGTTGATGTGTCGCAGGAGTAGTGGCACGGTGCACTGTGAGACGCCGCCGCAGCCAAGAACAAGGATTCGACCATCAAAGTCGATTGAGTTTTGGGGCATGATCATGATTCGAACTCTTCCGCTTTCGTGTTGCCGACGCGGGCTTGCGCGCCGAGGTCTCCTGAGTTTTGTGGAAATGGAATGCGAGCTCCCTGGTCTCGCACGTGAGAGTCGCACGTGAGGGTCGAACAGCGTCCGACATCAACAGGCCGGGTGCGTACTGAAACACGCACCCGGCCTCTGAAGCGATTGTTAATCGATTTCGACGACGCGAGCGATGTCCAGGCCGTTAAAGCCTGAAGCGCTGGCGGAGGTGTAAGCACCCATCGTTGGAACGAGCAATAGTTCTCCGACTTCCAGATCAGGGAGTTCCTGATCGGTCGAAACGACGTCGTGCGAATCGCAGGTTGGGCCGGCAACGATGCAGGCCGAACGGGGACGAACGTCAGCAGCTTCGGCAATCAGTTCGAAATCGGAGTAGTCAAACAGTTTGCCAGAGAACGACCCGTAGATTCCTTCGTCGAGAAAGTACCAGGGCAGCCCACCGCGAACCGACTTGCCGACGACGCGAGTGATCAATGTGGCAGCTTCGGCACACATCCCGCGGCCAGGCTCAGCAATGATGCGAATCGGAAGGTCGCCGAAAGTCGCATCCAGCGCCGTCGAAAGATGGCGGCAGTAATCGGACAGCGACATGACGCCGGTTCGGTACGGAGCGGGGAATCCGCCGCCGATATCCAGGACTTCCAGCGGTGCTCCGGCGGCGACGCATTGGTCCCACGCCAGACGGGCTCGAGTCAGCATCGTTCGGAAGTCTTCCGGGTTCAGACACTGTGAACCAACGTGGAACGAAAGGCAGCGAACTTTCAAACCTTTGCGTCCGGCTTCAGCAGCCAGAGCCGGAGCGTCGACCGGATCGCAGCCGAATTTTGCCGACAGGTTGATGAGGCTCGACGTTGACGCTGCTGCCAGTCGCAGAATCACGTTGACGTCCGGCGTGTAGCGAACCAGTTTGTCGATTTCGCCTGAGCAGTCGACGGTGAACCACCGCACTCCCTCGTTGTAACAATCCATCAGATTCTGGATCGTCTTACACGGGTGTGTGTGAATCATCTGGTCAGGGCTGAAGCCGGCCAGTAGCGCTGACTGCAACTCTCGATACGAGCAGACGTCGACGGACGAACCAGCCTGGAACAACGGACGCAAAATGCTGACATCGGAGTTTGCCTTTGCGGCGTAGAACATTTCGACATTCGGCAGCGCGGCTTTCATCGTCCGGTAAGTGTTTGTGAGTGTCGACTTTGAAATGACGATCGTCGGTGTGCCGTATTGTCGAGAAAGCTCGCGAGCCTGATCGAACGACAGCACGGGTTTTGAAAAACGAACCGCGTGATCGACGCCGGTACGGACTGGAAGCACAGCGGAAGTTGCAGAAGAATTCATAGCCTGCCCCTGTTTGTGAGGAGGTGATTGTTGACGAAGAAGAAACGGAATCATTTTTGGAACTGACCGGGAATCCGGGCGGCGAGAGTCAGATTGCAAGACTGCGACTCGACGGATCGGTGGCCCAGGTCAGCTTGAAACAGCAGCCAGAAAGCAACTCGCTGCTGCCAGACCAACTCCCATCCCGCAATTCAGGATGAGCGAACTCTGGTGTCGCTGACTTGTGCAGACCGCGACCGCAGCTGGAGCAGATAACTTGAATCATGCAGCGAGCAGGCAGCAGGCTTACGCCCGAAACTGAGCTGCAGGGATGCCGTCGGAATTACTCTGCCGACTCAGCAGCGAGGTATCATCGCTGAAGAAACGCAGGTCTCAGTCTGGAACGGACGATCCGAGGCAACTGGAGTCGGCAGCGGATACGACCTAAGCAGCTACTGAGATCGCCGGTTTTTCTCAAACCGAGCAACGATGACAGTGTCAGCACGAGTGTCCGGGGAGCGATTCCGGATCTGGATGTCGAACAAGCACTCTGTCGTTTTATCAGGCCCAGTGGCAACTGAAAGGCGGGCAACTGGACGACGGGCAAGTTGACGAAGCGCGACGCAGTATGGGCAGAAGCTGCCTCAGCGGTCGCTGACCAATCAGGGCTAAAGCTGCCCGCTGGTCGGATGAAGGAGAAATGGTTTTTCTTCACGGAACATAAAACCTCCACGGGTCTATGCTCAAAATTCGCTCTGATTGTCCCTCAGGACCTTCCAGGCAACACAGCCTGGCAAAGCGAAAAAACCGCAACCTGTTTCCAGGGTGGCGGAGTCTACGGATCCGCCGTCACACATTCCACACCAAAAGGGGGAGCCGATCTCAGAATCTCCCAAAGAGCTGGAACTACCGATTCTTTCGGTTGAAGTTGAGTCCAGCTTCAGCAGAACCTGCGAAATTTGAAGTATCGACAATGGTTGATTGGATTTCCTCGCGGCGTTTGAATCCATAGGCTTCCCGGCCGGCACGTTATCAATCCACAACTTTGCTCTCAGGAGTACGCCCCATGAAATGCCTGCTTCGAATTCCGCGATCATCCTTCCGGACTGCTTTGCTCTTATCCGGAGTGTGTCTGCTCACTGCTTCACCCGCCCAGGCTGCCGTCGAGCTGAAGAAAGATGACAGCTCGAAAACCGTCGCCGTGACGATCAACGGGCGGGATTTCTCTACTTACACCTTCGCCGACACTCAGCCCAAGCCATACATGTGGCCGGTGCGAGGCGGTGACGGCACGATCATCACTCGACCGATCATTACCGACCGTTCGCAGGGCGACCATCCTCACCATAAGGGCGTGTGGGTTGCGGTGGACGAAGTCGGCGGCGTCAAGTTCTGGGCCGAGGAAGGCAAGATCGCAAATCGCGACGTCGAGGTCACCGTCGCCAAAGGCAATCCGGCGAAAATGAAAGTCACCAACGACTGGCTTGACCCGGAAGGTAAACCCGTCGTGCGGGAAACAACTGTGATCAGCATCTGGGAGAACGGCCTGCTCGGTTACGACATCGTCTTCACTGCGTCAGGCGAAGAACCTGTCGAGTTCGGCGACACCAAGGAAGGACTGTTCGGCTTTCGGATGGCTGAGTCCATGAAAGAGAAGGAAGGCGGTCGAGTCGTTAACGCCGAGGGTGCCGAAGGGACGCTCGAGTGCTGGGGCAAGCCGACTGGCTGGATCGACTACAGCGGCGAGGTCGACGGCAAGACGTTCGGAGTGGCCTTGTTCGATCATCCACTCAACTTCCGTCCGTCGCGTTACCACGTGAGAAACTACGGACTGTTTTCGATCAGTCCGTTTGGTGAGAGTGCCTACACGAATAAAAAGCGACCGGCTGAACCTTACTTCCTGCTCCCTGGAAAGGAATTGCGGCTGCGATACGCGTTGTTCGTCCATGATGGCGACACGGCGGCTGCGAACACAGGCAAGGTGTACCTCGATTACCTCGCATCCGGGATGTAACAGTTCGGTAGTTTAAACCAGGCAAAACCCGACTGATTGACTTCAGTCGGGTTTTGTTTTTTTGCCCAGGTTAAGTGAAATTGTCGCCAGGGGGCGGCTCACCTGACTTACCGTTACGGCTTCACGCGACTGACGACCGCGAATCGGCCATACGTGACATATCCGTTCGCAGTGTCACGAAACGCGGCGCATGAACGAGCGGTTCCTGAGGTCCGACCGGGACTAATACGCATCGCCGGTACGGCAGGAGCAATGGTGAGTGCCTGGGGATTAACCAGACATTTTCCAGGTGATTGCCAGCGCGTTTCGCGAAGCAGGGTCGATACTTGGGGTGCAACACGGTACGCAACACCGAGCCCCTTCAACTGCTCGCCGCACTTGGCGCCAGCTCAAATGCTCTGCCTCGCGTATCCAGACAGACACCGCCACTTTGAATCGCCCCTCTGGAGTCGTCACCTTGAGCCACTCTCATCTCGTCGTACAGCACCTCATGAAGCAGATGGAATCCTGGCAGCCCGGCCAGAACCGTCGGGACTCACGTCCGGAATGGTTGACCGGATTGATCGAGGAATTCGCCGACATCTTTGAACCACTCACCGGGATTGCCCGAGTCGGTTTCGATAGTCGACTGGAAGAAGAGTCGTGGGTCGTACGAATGTATCTGGGAGCAACTGAGATCGTCGGCGGCCCCCGCGACGGGCAGACTCAATCAATGCCGTTCGAGCTGGATCTGCAACGCCTGGTCGCTCGATTCAAGGATATCGACGAATTCTTCTGGAGCGTCTTCCCCGAATCCGCTGCCGACGTCGACGAAGCACAGGCCTACGTCACAATCAGTGGAAAGGTCGATGACCACCCGGTGCGGTTCCACATGTTCGCCGTACCTCCAGAAGACGTGGGACCGGGGATGCGAGTCTATCCTGACGGACGATTCGATCCGGTTTAACCAGCACGTCTCGCGCCGATCGTTTCTTGTTTTACGCCGCGTGCCAGACGTTGAATCTCCTTCCGAATCGCTTCGCCTCGATCCGGCAAGCTGCTGCGGGCTGTCCACTCCAGCAGTCTAAACGTTTCGTCAAACGGTTGAGATATGAAAAGTTGCTGACTTATTGCTGACAGGAAGCGCGTCTCCAGTGCTTCACTTCTCAGAGAAAGCCCGTCAATTTGGCGGGCTTTTTCTGTTTCTA
>JADHNX010000247.1 GCA_016779365.1 Planctomycetaceae bacterium | reverse complement strand
CGAATTCCCTCACGAGTATCCAGCACCAGTTCACTCTGCAGATTGTTCGCTTCGAGCGCGGCTGCCGAGTGACACTTGTAGCAATGTTCGACCAGCACCGGGCGAATCTTTGTTTCGAAGAATGCAATCGCCTCAGGAGTCGGTTGTTCATCAGCAGCGACGGCCATGCCGTTTAGGAATGCCACCATGAGCGACAAGGTAGAATAAAAAAACTTCATAGTGACGACCAAATGGCGAGTGTAAGGAGGAGTGATTCGGTGTCCGTCGACTCTGGGCGAAGCTATTCCGGGCACAGCTGTAAAGCCTGGCCGACGCACGGCGGGTCCGTAAGTCTGCACATTTTGTCGCACTTACGGAAGTTAAACAGACTTTCAGATGTCGTTAGGCCCTCGTCCTTGCACACACGCCAGCCCGACTCAACAATCGGCTCGCAACAGCCCGTTGAAAAGTGTGCCGCTGGCTCTGCCAGGGCATCTTGCAATCAGCGCTGGCACGAAAGTCCGCACTGACAAAGCCAGTGGCACACATTGAACACGTTGAGTTGGTACGTCCGGCGTTTTTCAACAGGCTTCTGAAGAGGCTCAACAATCTCACCCCACTCGACGCCCGCACCAAAGCCGGCTTTGCACTTCAGCGGTAAATTCACGCAACGTTTACTGCTCTTTCGTGGCTGTGACGACAACCGCGATCGGGAGTAAACTTTTCTCGTTCGACAGCCAAAGCCATCGAACTCTGACACCGCTGCCAGGCAGTGAATTGCGATGCCTTAGAATTCTGTAGACAAAAATCGAAACTAATAACGAGGACATTGGTGATGCCGACGGAACTCCCTTCAACAACTGATTTCAAATACGCCATCCGCACGAACCGGCGAGAGTTTCTACATGACGCAGGCGTCTTCGGAGCAGGTCTTGCTATTGCGCCATGGATTGCGGGCGTCGGCGCCAACGCTGCGGAGCAGACTTCCAGCAACATGATTGTTCACACGACCAGCCCACTGAATTCCGAACCGCAACTCGGCGAACTTACGAAGTCTTGGATTACTCCCGTCGAGTCATTTTATGTCCGAAGCCACGCTCCAAATCCAAAGATCGACCCAGCCGCGTTTCGCCTGACTGTCGAAGGGTTGATCGACAAGCCGCTGTCAATTTCGCTGGCTGAACTGAGCGGTTCTTTCGAGGAAACGTCGGTCGTTGCCACGATGACTTGCGCCGGCAATCGGCGTTCCGAACACAGTCTTATCAAGCCTGTTGGTGGTGTCCCCTGGCAGGCCGGACCGATTGGCAATGCCCGCTGGTCAGGAGTGCGACTCTCGGACGTGCTGAAGAAAGCCGGCCTCAAAGACGGAGCAAAACACGTCTGGTTCGAAGGGCTTGACGAAATCGCGAAGGGTGACGGCATCATCCCGTTCGGAGCTTCTATCCCGGTCAGAAAAGCAATGGCCGATGCAGACGCCATGCCCGGCGCGCTGCTCACAACAAAGATGAATGATCAACCGCTGACACCGGATCACGGCGCACCGCTGCGAGGCGTCGTCCCCGGTTACATCGGAGCGCGCAGCGTGAAGTGGCTTGGAAAGATTGTCGTCAGCGATCGACCGTCGCCCAACCACTACGTCGCGACCGCTTACAAACTCGTCCAGGAAGGAACGCCGATTGAATGGGACGAGTCGGGGCCGCTTTACCGGTTCCCTTTGAACTCCGTAATTTGCGTCCCTGCTGCCAACTCCAAAGTTCCCAACGGAAAGGTTGCCGTCGCCGGGTATGCGCTACCACCGGGAACACCCGGAACTTCAATTTCAAAAATCGAGGTCTCTGCTGACGGAGGACGTTCGTGGGTCGTTGCGAAGATCACCTCGCCAGTCCGAGAGCACTGCTGGGTTCTTTGGAAAGCTGACGTCAACGTCTCATCATCAGCCAGCGAACTGATTGTTCGAGCGACAGATTCGCGCGGCGATGTGCAACCCGAACTCGGTCAATGGAACCTGAAGGGCTACATGTTCAACGGCTGGTACCACCTTCCTGTTCGCGGCGAGTGATTTTTCTGACAATTCGATCCCTGAACTTAAACGCAGTTTTTTCTGAAAACATTTGTTGAAACCTTGATCATCCGAGCAGCACCTGGATACAAACTAACTCATCTGGGCGGTCTTGAGTTTGGGCCCTCAATTCACAGTGTTTAGTTCAGGAGAGTTCGCATGAATCAAAGATTTGCAACCATGATCGCTGTAGCGGGAATCGCGCTGTCACTGGGCAGCCAGTTTTCGGTGGAATCGACAATCGGACAGGAGAAGGCGGCTACGAAAGACGCTGAAAAGGCAACGCCAGCAAAAGTGGCAAGCAAGCCACGAGGGCGACTCCCCCAGTACTATGGCCAGATTGGACTCAGCGATAAGCAACGACAGCAAATCTATGACGTCCAGGCAAATTACAAAAAACAGATTGACGAGCTGCAGAAACAGATCGATGCTCTCAAAGCAAAGGAAGACGCAGAAGTCGTCGCCGTGCTGACGCCAGAGCAGAAAAAGAACTTGGATGAATTGCTCGCTGCAGCAAAGAAGGCGGCAGAAGAGCGACGCAGCAAGAGCAAAAAGAAAGCGTCCTGAAACTCAGTAAATCGGCGACGCGAAGGTCAGTAGCCTCGGCGGGCATGATGCCTGCCGAGGTTGCTGTGTTTAGTGGTGAGCGAGTTCGTCGGGGAGCAAAGTTCAATCGCTATCCGGGTCCCACCAGTCATTCAGCTCTTTCCGCAGATTTCCGACCGCCGCCTCAAACTCCCTCTCGCCAACCAGATTTCGTGACTCGGTCGGATCTTCTACGACGTCAAACAGCGCGTCGCCGGCGAGATAGTTTCCCCAGGACTGAAGTGCTCCCTGCTTGTGCGTCGTGATCAGTTTCAGATTGCCTTTCCGGATCCAGCGATGCGCGACGTTCCGTTCCGGATGCCCCAGAGACGATGCGTCGCCGGGATAGATTTCTCCAAAGACCGCCAGCTTTGCATCGAGCGTTTTCTGACCGATCGCACTCGGCCAGAGGTTCCTTCCCGGAAATTCGTCGGGGCGATTCGCGAGTCCCGTCGCGGCGAAAATCGTTGGCAGAAGATCAATGCTGCTGACCGGCGCTTCGTGAGTCGCAGACTTTGTGCGACTGTCCCATCGAACCAGAATTGGCGTCCGCAACCCGAAATCGAACGGAGCACGCTTGCTGCGTTTCGTGTGGTCCCACTCGCGGCTTGCAGATCGGTAGCGACCGGCGTCGGGCTCCCAGCCGTTATCAACAACGAACACAAAGATCGTATTTTCAGCCTGCCCTCGCTGCTCAACAAAACTCACCAGATCGCCAACCGTATCGTCGAACTGAGAAATCGCGGCGTAGTAAGGCACACGATGTTTCGGAACGTCGGTTCGAGCCTCGTACAGATCAAAGTATTCTTTGGGCGAGTCATGCGGTGTGTGAGGCAGGAATGGGGCGTACCAGACGAAAAACGGAGTGTCCCCGCAGTCATCAATGAAGTCGTAAATCGGTTGCATGGTTTCCCGGCCAATGCTCAGTCCGCAATCGCCGTTTCCATGAGCGACAACGTCCCCGTTGGCCAGCGTCTTGTTGCCGTACTTCGCATCCGGTGTCGGCTCGGCGATCGTCATGCCTTCGGTGAAACCCGCGTTTCGCCAGTGACCCTCCCAGTACTTTCCCGTCTGAAAGCAGCGATAACCGGCAGCAGCCAGACACCGGGGAATTGTCGGCTGCGAACGGATCAGCGACGCGGCTCGTTCACGAAGTGAGTCGAACTCTGCTTTGCCAATCGCTGGCGACTTTGTCAGCGTGGCGAATCCCGGCGGCGGATGATTGAAGTAGACTCCGTGCTGATGCGGATAACGGCCGGTCAGAATGCTGACCAGCGATGGCCGGCAAACGCTGCTTGGAACGTAGCCATTCACATAGCGAGCTGACTGCTCAGCCAGACGATCAAGGTTTGGAGTCACAACATCGTCGTTGCCCATGAATCCGAAGTCGGTGTAAGTCTGATCGTCCGAAATGATCAGCACGACATTCGGCGGCTTTTCAGAGTGGGCACGACTCGAAACGACAAGCGTCAGCATCACGGCAAAGCAGCAGCCAACACGATTCATGGATCTGACCGCCTGTTAAAAACACTGGCTCACCAATTCAACGTGTGATACCGACTCTGACCAGTGACGTCGGGGAACGGGGTTATCGTTTGCCATTAATCCTTTTCACGAATCGCAGCAGCAGCGGATGAGCGGGCTCAGCCATTTGCCCGTGATTGAAACCGTCCAGCTCGTACAGCTCTGTGTCGGGGTGCTCGACGACCTGCATCATTCGCCAGAGATAGGCGTTCTCTTCATACCGACCGAGCATTTCCTGTTCGCGGTCGCCCGTAATCAGCAGCAACGGCGGCGCGTCGTTGCGAACATGAAACAGCGGAGCCAGGTCATCAACGATCGGTTGCTTGCCGTCGATACCTCGTTCAGCTCGGACCGTGAAGTGAGTAATCGTGTGCCCGCTGAAAGGAATCAGTCCCGCAATCTGATCAGCATCAATCTCGTGCGCGGCCAGCCAGCGTTTATCCAGTCCGACCATGCTCGTCAGGTATCCACCGGCAGAATGTCCGCTGACAAAAACACGTTTCGCCGAGCCGCCGTACTTCTCGACATTTTTTATCGTCCACGCCACCGACGCGGCAGCATCTTCGATGTACGCAGGGGCTTTGACTTTTGGATGCAATCGATAGTTGACCGCAACAACCGCGATGCCCTGCTCTTTGAGCTGTTTCGGAACCGACCGGTTGCCAGCCTTCAATCCACCACCGTGAAACCAGACGACGGTCGAAAACTCTATCACATCCGTCGGGTAGTAGACATCAAGCCGGCAGCGTTCCTTCATGTAGTCCGTCAGGTCTTCGCCCGTCCGATAGAGGACGTCCGAAACGATTCGATATTTTCCGTCGGCAGACGTCTCGCCATTCGACGACTGAGCCAACGACGATCGAACCGACAGCGAGACAAACAACGCCAGCAGGAACCAACTGATTCGATATTTCACAGCCATGCTTCCCTACCTTCCCCATCGCGTTACGAGAAAGCTTATCGACGACCAGCAGCCGACTCAGAATCCTGTACTTCGCGTGGCGATCCTGACACCACTCGCGCAGACTTTCCAGCGTGAGGATCCGCTTCACATAGATGGTCGGAGCGGTCCGAGTCGGACATCAGAAATCAGGCAGCCCTACTTCCAGGTATTCTCAGCGAGCGGCTTGCCGTTCGTTGTCAGAATCTGGAAATGATGGAAGCCGGCGTTCATCCCCGAGTACCGCCACACGACTTTCTTGTCGCGGGTGATTTCAAAGAGTTTCACACGATCTCTGCTGGCGTGATAACTAGTAACGACGGTGTTTCCATTCGGCAGCCGCTGAACGCCGCAAGCGTCATCGAACAGGTTCTCGCCAATGTCCTCGTTCGTCACGCTCCAGACAATTTTCCCATCGCCGTCAACTTCGATGATGCGGTTTCCGTTCGTGCAGCCGATCAGCGTGTTGCCATCTTTCAGACGGATTGCCGTAAATGGCCAGTCGCGTTTGTCGCGACCGCGATCGTCCGTCGGGAATGAACGA
Organism: Planctomycetaceae bacterium; assembly: GCA_016779365.1. Classification (GTDB taxonomy): domain Bacteria; phylum Planctomycetota; class Planctomycetia; order Planctomycetales; family Planctomycetaceae; genus JABMPE01. Next base: position 1,873 of record JADHNX010000247.1, on the reverse strand, counting down.
ACCACCTTGCCAGTGCCTGGCTCGTACTCCTTGACGGCGAAGTCCAGCAGATGCGGCGCAATGTAATTTCCGTTCGGAAGCACACGCAGCATCCGAGTCTGCATGTGAGCGTTCCCCTTCTGACACTGAAACGGCATATTTTCCAGAATTTTCCCAGAACGATCAATCACGATTGCTCGCGGCTCCTCGCCCAGTTCGGCGACCAGAAACCGATCATCGGCCAGTTGCAGAACAGTGCTGATCTCTTTCTGCTGACCTTGATACTCGAAGACGATCTCCTTCGTGGCACGTTCGACTTCCACGACTCCGCCTTTTGGAAAATCTGGCGTCGGATAAAGAGCCAGCAGCACGTTGCCATTCGCCAGAACCCACCCGTCACTGGCCGGCTTATCAAACTTCCACTCGACCTTGCCATCCTCGCCAACGATAACTGCTCGGTTCGCCTTCCCGCAGCCAAGGAACGAATGAGTGATCGCGTCGTCTGCGTTCACGACGGAACCAAACACCGCCAAAGAAACAGCGAAACCGAAAAACGAGCGAAACATTGAAATCAGGTTGGTCATTCGAGCGGATTTCCTGAACAAGAATAGAAAGCGAATGTTGATATTCGAGTGGCAACTCCGACTGCAATCCGGAAACCACGCTCGTCGCAGTCTAACGAGCAACGGAAAAGACGTGCCACCGGCAACCTGTTTCCCAAACGGCTCACTTCAGCAGTTCGAGCATCCCTTCGCCAAATCCAGTACCAATCTGAGCAAAGCACCAGGGGCTGCCGTAATAGTGATAGGGATGGTCGTTCCCGAACCGACGCCACTTGTCGACGTCTTTGCTCCAACCGCCCGGCCCCGTGTAGATGGCATGCGCTTCCAGATCCCAGTACTGGTCCGTCTTCACGCAAAGGACGTTGCCTTTGAATTCCGGATAATTCGGAACCGCTGCCTGTGCCTTCTTAATAAAGTCACGTGGCGAACCTTCCGTGTCTGGTTTCATTCCATCGTGCCCCATCTGCCCGATAATGAATTTCATATCAGGAGCCTTGAACTCTTTGCGAACGTCGCGAATGAAGTTCGCCATGTTCTTTTCATAAGTCAGCCAGCGATCCTCGTACTGATCGTTCCATCCCTGAAACCAGACGAACCCTTCGATCTCGTACCCTTGCCCCTTGTAGCCAGGAAATCTCTGCTTGAGATCTGCCAGGCAACCGTGAACTTCAGCGACCATATTTCGATAGTCTTTTCCGAACTGATCCTTGTACTGCTCAGTCGTGACGATCTCTCGCGGCTTGAAGGTTCGTAGCCGCTTCTTCTTGTCTGATGCCTTGTTCTCTTCCGTGACCTGTTTGTTGTACGCAGCGATCCTTGCCGGCTCCGCTTTGTTCCACGCTTCATTCTCGGCGTTCTGTGCGGCTGCCAGTTTTGCATACTCAGCATCACTCAGCATGGACGACGGGGGCAGAAACCCACGCCCCAGTGCTCTCCCTCCCCACGACGTCTTGATGATCAGAACCTGTTCGTCATAGTGATTACCCACGACGTGACCAAAATTGAACTCGGGACCAAAACCCTCTTTGGGCGCTCCATACCCGACCGTCAGGTCTCCGTGCTTTCCCAGGTAATTGATCCAGACGTCGTGCCGAGTGCTCCAAAGATAAGTAGGAGTCTTCCGACGATCATTCGCGTCAGTCGTCTCGGCAACCTTCCTTGTGAACGCCTCGAAGTCGCCGTCCTTGACAAAATGAGCGTAGCGGCCTCTGAACTTCTCCTGAGTAACCTGCCAGGCGAGCGGTTCCGGGAACCCCCGTCCCTCCATATTCGACTGCCCGGCCAGAATGAAGACTTTAACCTTCGCCGAACTGGTCGACGCCGCAAAGTCA
>JADHNX010000246.1 GCA_016779365.1 Planctomycetaceae bacterium | reverse complement strand
TGCCGTGTCCGCAATGATTCTCAGCGAGCACGCCCGGCGTTAGAGTTTGCAGCCCGACGAGGCATCGAGCAGGGCATCCCCATTCATCCTCGCTCACGCTTGGGGGTGATTCTTAAACGACATAGAACTCCGCAGACTTTTGCAGCGGCGGGGCAGGATAATTCAATCGGCGGATTCGGTAGAAGACCATCGCGCGAACGGCGGTTCGACGCTTTTCGACGCGTGGTTGTTGTCTGTCCGCAAAAAAAGTTACACAAGACGGGAGCAGCGCAATTAAAGGTCCAGGTCTAAAAGTCAGATACGACGTCCGCCGGTACTGGAATTGCCCGGCCTGCAATCGCACTCGGCGAGCTCCGATCGATCGGGTTTCTGTACGCTGCATGTGCCGAAATCATGGAACCTGGATGAAGCTTGTCGAGCCTGGCCCGCAACCGCCTCCGTTCAACGTTGAATACAGCGAACTGGAAGCTGACAAGGCTCGAACTGAAGAGCGACCGGATGACGACTCCACATCGATTGAAAGTTCGTCTGAGGGAGCGTCGGCTGTTCAGCCGGCGAAGACTTCTGATGCTGGTTCAGCTGGTTCAACGGCGGAAAGCCAATTGTCGCCCGCTGTTGAGACGGTTGAAACGGCAAACGGCAATGCCGACAGCACAGACGTTGCAGACTCCTTTGGAGCCGGGCTGGATGTTGGAGATGAGGTCGCTCAGTCAGTGCTGAAAGAGCAGTCTGAGATCGAGGTTGTGTCCGCAGCAGCGGCTGCCGTTGAAGCTACGGCTGAGGCCGAGGTTTCAGCCGTAGCTGAGGTGACGAACTCGGACTCTGATTCCAGTGGGAAAAAACGCGGCAAACGACCTAACCGCCGTCGGCGGTCTCGTCGCGGCCAGAAGAAGGACGGCGGTTCCGCTCCGAAGTCCGAATCGTGAGAACCGTTCCGGGAACGGCGCCGGGGTGTTTCGAAGTTCTTGCAGGCGGCTCGTTCAGGCGGCGCGACTTTGGTTCTTGCCGTCAGGGGCGATGACAACCGTCTCGGTGTCCGGCAGCGGCTCTGATTGTGTGTCAGGCTTTTTCAGAAAGCGTTCTTCACCGAGCAGCACGACGGCGACTGTCTTGACGATGATGGAAACGTCTTTCAGAAACGACAGATGGCTGACGTACTGAGCATCGTAAAACCAGCGGTCAGGCCAGCTCAGATAGATGTTGCCGCTGACCTGCGAAAGGCCCGTCAGGCCAGGACGTTCGAGCAGACGTTGCAGTCCCTCTTCGTTGTAATCGTTGATGTGGTCAGGCAGGGCAGGGCGAGGGCCGACCAGAGACATGTCACCATTGACAATGTTCAGAAGCTGCGGCAGCTCGTCGATCTTGAACCGTCTCAGCCAGTTACCGATTCGAGTGACTTCGCTGTGTCCGGGGAGAATCTCTGATGTGGCTTCGCGTTCGCGGTGGGTCATCGTGCGGAACTTGTACGTCATGAATGTTTTGCCGTAGAGACCGAGTCGTTCCTGCAGGAAGAACACCGGCCCGCGTGAGTCCAGCTTGATCAGAACGGCGGCGATCAGCAGGACGGGCAGGATGGCCAGAAAAATTGGCAGGATGATCGCGAGATCGAACAGCCGTTTTGCGAATGAACGATAGGCTGACCATTTCGGCTGAAACGTCAGCTGATGCTTCTGGCAATACTCGTCTTTAGCGTTCATGGCTACGCAGCTCGTCTGATGGAAGAGTCGTCTGATGCCGGGGCTGGCTTCCGATCCGCCGGGAGCATCGAAGTGTAGAGATTGCACATCGCGTCCCAAATGACTTCGTTGGGAAATTCAGTGCTGGCTCGACGGTGCCCGTTTCGTCCGTGCTGAAAACGCAACAGGTCGTTGCTGAGGTATTCAGAAATTGCACGAGCCAACGCCGCAACGTTGCCGATAGGAACGAGCGTGCCGGTCTGGCCGTTGACAACCGCGTCGACGGTGCCGGTCGCTGCGAAACCGACGACTGGAATGCTGGCGGCGGCGGCTTCGAGCGGAACGTTCGGGAAGCCTTCGCGGTAAGAAGGAAACGCGAGCAGGTCCATCACGCTGTAGAAGTTCGACGGGTCTTTTGAAAAACCAGCCACGCAGACAGACGGGTTTGATCGAAGCCAGTCGATCGTTTCCTGGGGAACCGGGTCGCCTGATTCAAACTCGCCAACCAGCAACAGCCGGGCGTCAGGATGAGATTTCTGAACGGTTCGAAAGGCTTCGGCCAGCTCGACGATGCCCTTGTCTCGCGTCAGGCGTCCGACGAATCCAACAACCGGAGCGTCAATTGGAATTTGCAGTCGCTGGCGGATGTCTCGCGCCGCGTTCAGACGTTCGTCAGTTTTCTCGAACCGTGACACATCAACGCCGTTCGAAGAGCCGGGGCCAGGCAGCATGCACTTCCAGGCGGGGGCCAGTTTCTGCTCCACGTAGACCTGCCGCATGCTGTCACTCACGCAGACAACCTGGTTCGCACACGCTGAAGCGATCCGCTCGGTCGCTTTCAGCAGGAGCCGTTTCAAGCCGGAAGTAGTTTCCAGTCTCAGCCCTCGTAGCACGTAAATTCGAGCGGGTACGTTGGCGATTCTGGCGGCGATCATTCCCAGCAGGCCGGCTTTGGGAGTGCCGGCGTTGACGATGTCCGGTCGGACCTGCTTCATTACTTTGACCAGGCGGTACAGGGCGACCAGATCCTGGATGGGAGTGATCTCTCGGTTCATCGGAACCGGGATCGTTGGCACGCCCTCGCGTTCGGCGACGGCGTCCAGTTCCCACGAAGGCGACGCGGCGACGGTAACGTCGAAGCCTCGTTGGCGAACGGTCGCCAGCTGGCCTCGCATCAGGCCCAGAGCGGCTTTTCCGTGCGTCGTAATGCAAAGCAGCCGAGGCCGCTGATCGTTCGAGTCCATTCGAAGTCTTTGGTGGTTCAGGTTGGCTGGGAAGGGAAGGTGGTTCCGGTGTCCTTTCCGGGATCACGATCTTTTAGTTGATCCTTCAGAAGATCGGCAATGTGAGTCTCGCTCCGCAGTTTTACGTCGGCAAATCCGTCGATTCACTTAGGTCAGGCCTGGCCTAAGTGAATCTGCGTCAGCGGTGCTGAGATTCGGTTCAGGATTCCGTCAGGTGGAACCTGGCGTGTTGGAAAGTGTTCATTTATGAATGGTTCGAGCGGGGCCTCATCTGCGGCGTTTTCTTTGCAGCAGGTCGAATGGTTCAGTGAGTCCCGTCAGCTTTGCGGTGAGCAGAAAGGCTGCTGCGCCAGTTCCCAGCGGAAGTGTCAGCGCGACAAGTTTGGCTACCAGTTCGGAACCGAGACCGACCTGTGATGGGGGAATGGTGGTGGCCAGGCAGGCGGCGGACATCACTGCCGTCGCGGCGAAAGTTCGGAGCAGCGCGTGGACGATGGGCTTCCACGGAAAGCTGGCGAACCGACTGGTCAGAATCCAGCCTGCAACAAAAACCTGAAACATCGCCGTGATCGATGTCCCGAGCGCGAGTCCGGGGCCGGCAAGAATCCAGACCAGTGTCAGGTTGGCGACGAGGTTGACGACGACAGCGGCCAGTCCGATGCGTAGTGGCGTTTGACGGTCTCCGAGCGCGTAGAACGCTCGCGAGATAATCAGTAATCCGCAGGCAGCCCATGCTCCCAGTCCATATGCCGAAATCATGCCGGCAGTCTGTACGGTGTCGTCAGCCGTGAATTCGTGACGCTCAAAGATGAGCTGTGTCAGCGGCGTCGCAACCAGAATCAAACCGACACTGGCCGGGATTCCGATGGTAATGACCATGCGAAGTCCTTTCGCCAGGTCCTCGCGAAACAGATCCGTCTGGCCACGCTCGGCATGAGCGGTCAGCAGAGGGTAGATGACCGTTCCCAACGCGACTCCAAACACGCCGATCGGAAACTGATAAAGCCGCTGCCCGAGATACATCGCCGTTGCCGTACCTTCTGTCAAAGGGTAATCGTCGAGCCATCGAACGGCGTCGGGCGACGTTGGCGCGGTCAGGCTCCAGGCAATCAGACTGTCGCAAAGCGTGTTGAGTTGTGTGATGGAAAGTCCCAGCAGCACGGGCAGCATCGTGGCGAAGACGACTTTGACTCGCGCGCGGCTGGCTGTCCAGTTCCAGTCGAAACGGAATCCGATCTGGCGAAGCGTCGGGATGCACAGCCCCAGTTGAACGACTCCGATGCCAACGATGCCGGCGGCGATGAAGTAGATTCTCGTTTCGGCGGACTCGACTGTTCGATCGAGCGACCACGCACCGGCAATCCACAAAGCGTTCAGCAGAACGGGGAACAGTGCCGGAATACCGAAAATGTGCATCCCGTGAAAAACGGCGCACGCCTGGGCAAGCACGCAGATCAGCAACAGATACGGTGTCAGCAGTGCCGTCAGGTTCAGGAGCAGGGTCGCTTCATACGACAAAGGTACGAACAGGGCGGTGCCGAGCAGGACGACTTCGACAATGACGACGAGCGCGAACAACCCGATGGTCGTCGCCGTGAGGATGCCCGTCGCGGTTTGAAATGCAGCCAGCTTTCCCTGTTGCTCCATGTCCTGGATGAAGACGGGCAGGAACGCCGTTGACAGGGCGCCTTCGCCGAAAATCTGGCGGGCCATATTGGGGATTCGAAACGCGATGCTGAAGGCGTCCATGATGACGCCGCTGCCAAAGCTGGCGACCATAACCGCGTCTCGGAAGAGTCCGAGAATTCGGCTTAGTAAGGTCAGCAGTCCGACGATCCGAACGCGTTGAAAAAGGCGTCCACGGTGCAAGTCTTCCTGGCTGTCGCTGGGCGAGTCATCCATGCTGCCGAGAGTTGTTCAAAGAGTGGTGCGAAGGCGGACCGGCTTCCCGTAAAGTACTACGGCGAGTCCGCAGAATTCCTGTCTGGGCATAAAGAAAGCCGGCGAACGATTCGCCGGCTTTCGGGAATTTCTGAATCTCAGGAGCTTAGGCAGGCCTGACATTCTCAGCGCGCGGACCCTTCGGTCCCTGTCCCGCGGTGTACGAAACTCGCTGGCCTTCCGACAGTTCCTCAAATGTGACTCCGTCCAGAGCCGACAGGTGGAAGAAAATGTCGCTACCGTCTCCTGTGTCGATGAATCCGAAGCCTTTGTCTGTCAGCCGCTTGATCGTGCCTTCTGCCATCTCATCTGCTTTCTCAAAAAAATTAGTCGAATGTGGTGATGGACGAGCAAACCTGTTCTGGCGACCACACCACAGACCAAAAGAGTAACCATCCACGTCAGTCCGTCAACTCCAGAACGGCCTGATTCGGGCCTCAGATAAACTCTTGCAGATTTGTGTGATTCTGAAATTTCGGGGGATTTCATGCGTCAGCGAGGCTTGTCGGTGTCAGTCATCGGTCGCATGGGGATGATCGAAGGGTTGCTGTCAATCATCGATTCAAGTGAAGACGTGACTGCATCGGGATCCGCCTGCTGAGCGGTAATCGGAATCGGGGTGAAGCCGATCAGGACAAATCCCAGCGCCAGCCAGCCGAGCACTGTGCGGACGACTCCCAGCGAAACAGTATCGTCGGCGGTCGGTGGATGCTTGAGTCCGAAAGCGTAGAGCAGCCCGATCATCAGGATGAATGAAAAGTCTCGGGTGGTGACCATCCAGACAATCGCTGAACCAACCACCGAATAGGCAATCCAGTGAGCTTTTCGACCGATCAGCGTGTAAAGAATGTGGCCTCCGTCAAGCTGTCCGATTGGCATTAGATTCAACGCCGTAATGAAAATGCCCACCCAGCCTGCGAACAGAAGCGGGTTCAGAACGACCTCTTGGTTGGCAGCCAGGATACCGTGTCGAGCCTGGTACATCCATTTCAGAATGAGCGGGTCGCCGAAGATGATTGACCCCTGAGCTGGGTCAATCGTCGTTACGGTTGAATCCTGAATTCCCCACCAGGCGATCGGAATTGCGAAAACCAGACCGGCGAGCGGGCCGCTGATCGCAATGTCGAACAAAGCTTTTCGATTCGCGAAACCTGCTCCTTGGACAATGACAGCTCCCATTGTGCCGAGCATCAGAAACGGCATTGGAATAAACATCGGGGGAGAAGCCGGCACGTTGTATCTGAGTGCCTGGAAGTAGTGCCCGAGTTCGTGAGCCAGCAGAATTCCCATCACACCCGCTGAGTACACTGGCCCGCCGACGAACCATGTCGACGCGCAGGCCGCCAGGAAAAGCAGAACCGACCACGGATACATTCGGCGGATTTTTCTGTCGAGCAACCGTCGGTACTCTTCAGCCGTCATTCGTCTGGGAACCTGCTTCGGTTGGGACGACGAGATTTTCGACATTCCGCCAGCGACAGAATCAGGCTCTTTGAGAGCTTCGACAATTTCATCGGCAGGGGCGGCCGAAGGGGTGTCGGTATTTTCGTGGTCGGCTGATTGCGGCTCGTTTGGCTCCACGAGGATGCTGCTTCCCTGATTCAATTACCTGAAAGACCTGACGAAGATTCAGGCTGCTCTGAGATTAAAGAGGTCGCAACCCAGCTCAGTTGTTGCGTTTTCGTGCGAATCCTAGAATCCGCCACCGTTTGGGAGAATACGTCATTTGCTGAGATATTGCCGCTACTAACCGCTAATCAAATCGGGCGAGTCGGAGATCCTGGGCCGGGTACTGTCAGGCATTTGGAATATCTGTGTCTGTATCTGGTTTCGGGGAAACCTCACTTCTTTAAATAACGCCGCATGAAACGGATCGCCGTCCTCGGATCGACAGGATCGATCGGTACGAGTTGCCTGGAGGTGCTCGACGGACTCCGGGACCAAATGGTTCTGGTGGGAGTTTCTGCGCACACTCGCTGGCGGGATCTGGCGGCTCAGACGCAGGACTTTGATCCTCGCTGGGCTGTGATCAGCGACTCTGAGTTGGCTGGAAAAGTCGACGCGAGCCAGTTTGCGACCGGAACGGAACTCGTTTACGGAGCTGACGAGCTTTCGAAACTCGCGTCACACGACGATGTCGACGTGGTCGTGGCGGCAATCGTCGGAGCGGCTGGGCTGCAAAGCACGCTGGCTGCGGTCGAAGCCGGCAAGACGGTCGCGATAGCGAACAAGGAAACGCTGGTTGTCGCGGGGCCGCAGGTCGTTGAACTGTCTCAGAAAACCGGTGCGAAGCTTCTTCCGGTCGACAGTGAACACAGCGCCGTTTTTCAGGCAATGCGGTCAGGCGCCAGGCAGGAAGTGAAAAGGATTGTCCTGACTTCCAGCGGCGGCCCGTTTCGCGGCGCCACGCGTGAGCAATTGGCAGCGGTCACTCCCGACACGGCCTTACGGCATCCGACTTGGGAGATGGGACCGAAGATCACCGTCGACTCGGCCACGCTGATGAATAAGGCTCTGGAAGTAATCGAGGCAAAATGGCTGTTTGATCTGGAACCTGAACAAATTGAGGTCGTCGTCCACCCGCAGTCCGTCATACACTCCTTCGTCGAGTTCGTTGACGGGTCCTGTATTGCCCAGCTTTCGCCGCCGGACATGAA
>JADHNX010000245.1 GCA_016779365.1 Planctomycetaceae bacterium | reverse complement strand
TGACCCTCGCAAGATGTTCCTCGGAGGCCTGGCGTTAGTTCTGCTTGCGGCTGGCAACTGGTTTTTCGCTGGTCTGCCATTCGCGTCGGAGATTTCCGCCGCCCAATCTACCCGCCATCAAACGTCAGCCTTCACAGGTGACGACCTGCTTAGTTGCGCTGGTTTTCTCCCAGAACCACGGATCTACACATGGATGTCATGGAATGCCGTGGCGTTTGCACTGCTGACGCCGATTCGCACCCTGGTTGAGCCTGGCCGCGTTCTTTTCCAGATCGAAGTATCGTGGTCGAGTCTGGCATTCGCCTGGACGCAACTGCTTTGGGCTCTGATTGTCTGGTCGCTCGTCGGCGGTGCGTTGTGCCGAATGAACGCGTTGCAGTTTGCAACCCGGAAACGCATCGGCATCTGGGCAGCTCTCAAGTTTTCGCGACGGCAACTGCTCGGCTATCTGGTCGCTCCAATCCTGCCGCTAAGCGCCGTTCTGATTCTGCAGGGTTTCAACTGGCTGCTCGGATGCATGGCCTCACTGATTCCGTCAATCGGTGACGTAGCTCTCGGGCTGGGCTGGTGCTTTGTGCTGTTCTCCGGCTTTCTGATGGCCATGCTGATTCTGGCTCTCGCGGCGGGTTGGCCATTGATGATTGCAGCAGTCAGTACCGAAGACAGTGACGGTTTCGACGGTCTGAGCCGGGCAGTGGGATACATCGTTGACCGACCGTGGCACTTTTCGATGTTCGCGGCATGTTGCCTGCCGATTTTCGGTGTCTCGCGGTTTCTGGTCGCGCTGCTGATCGGCCTGGCAATCTCGCTGGGGCCAGATGCGGTAACGCGAGGATACGACACCGACTCGCAGACGTCGTCCTTTCGAATCAGGGTGCAACCTGCGACCAGTATTTCTACTCACAATCCCGCTGGCTCGTTTGTTACGGACCTGGATCTGTCACTCACAGGAAGTGGCGGCTTTTCTCTTCCACACGGAATCCCGGCTTTGCCAATCGCGGCCTGGACCCTGATCCCTGCGTTGCTTTATGTCGGCTTCGGCCCATCGTTTTTCTGGTCGGCGACCACGGTCAGCTATTTTCTTCTCAGGCAATCGGACGACGGCACGCCGCTGAATTCGGTCGTGGACTGGCCGGAGAAAGTGGAGCCTGAAGCTCCGACAGCAACGGACACTGCCTCAATCGAAACTCCGTCGGACGACCAGGCCTGAAGGTTTCGAAACTTCGCATGCGAAGATCAGTTGGCAGGCTTTCCACGGTCGACAAGTAGAATTCCGAAGATTGTTAGACTACAGCCGAGGATCAGTGGCCACGTCGTTGGCTCGGCGAAAAGCAGCACGCCACCGATAGCACACATCGCATTTTGCGACGCGTTCAGGATGTTCAGGAACGTCACCGGAATCCTCTTCAGCGCGCCGGCGACTGCGAAGAAGGCCGCTGCGTTCATGACTCCCGCTCCGATGATTGCCGGCCAGTGTCCTTCTGAAATGGCGAAGAGCTTCGCAGGACCGTCAAGAAGAAACGCGTGAGCGGTCATCGTCACAGCGCCCGTCGTGCTGAGCACAACCAGCGACGACGGAATAGTCAGCGTGCCGGTTACCAGTCGTCGTACGACGACTCCCGTCGCTCCGTACGCGACTCCCGAAACTGCGGCGGAAATTATCGCCAGCGCGGTCGTCGTGGCGTTCAGTTCATGGCCCATTGATTCGGTTGCCGAACCCGCCCCGCTGCTCAACACGGCGACGGCGACGATCAGAATTCCGATCGCCCCCATCGTCTTCGAGCTGATCGCCTCTCCGCAAACGCGACGCGACATCCACGCTCCCGAGATAATCAGCATGGAGAAACAGATCGGGACCGTGACAGCCAGCCCGCCGATACTCAGTGACCACTGAAACATGAAATTGCCGGCGTACTGCATGACCAGACCGACGAGGATCAATCGCCAGATCATTCGACCAGGCGGCAGACCGGGTTCGCCTCTTGACCATTGCAAAGCAATCATAAACCAGGCAATCAACGCAGCCGGGACCGCCTTGTTGGCCGTTACCCAGATCGCCCAGCCGGGGTCGTTTGGAAGGGCCAGTTGCCGCAGGGCGAGGTTCGCTCCCGAATACCCAACGGCAGCGCAAATCCCCAGCAGAATTCCCAGTCCCAGCTCATCGTCGATTCGCCGCGTCTTGCCTTCTGGCCGCGTCTTGCTTTCTGATTGTCTGCTGGCAGTGTCCGTCTGAACCTGCGGGCTCTTCAACGTCTGAACGCTGCACCCGAGCTGGCCGGGTTCTGAGTCGAGAATCTGATTGTTCGTCTCGTCATCCGACATTGACGGCTGATCCGGATTGAATAGTTCGGTAAAGTCCGCATCGAGCGGGTTTAACGGGGCGGGAGTTTTGAGAGCGACAGACCGCAGACACAAGCCGAGCGGCGAATGTTCGACCGCTGAGTATCAGAACAGATTCGCAACGGCCTGAGAACCATCGAGTCCCGCTCGACGCTCCACTATCACCACCACGCGGAGAGACGAAACGAAAATGGATCGCACTCAGCACTGGAATCAGCGATACGAAACCGGCAGCACGCCTTGGGACAGTGGTCTGCCTTCGGACGAGCTGCGTCGTGTCATCGAAGAAGCAAACATCCAACCCTGCCGCGTGCTGGAACTCGGCTGTGGCACGGGCACCAATGCCGTTCTGCTGGCTCAGCTCGGCTTCAAAGTCACGGCGGTTGACCTGTCGCCGCTCGCGATTGAACTGGCAACGCAGAAAGCCTCACAGGCAGGCGTCGAAGTTACCTTCATCTGCGGCGACGTTTGTTCGATCGAGAAGCCATCAGATCCGTTTCCGCTCGTCTTTGACCGAGGCTGTTTTCACTGCATCCGTCGAGACGTCGGCGTCGACGCCATTCTGGAAACGCTCGAACGAGTCACCGCTGCCGGATCTCGACTCATCGTCTTCACCGGAAACGCCAACGAAAAGCGAGAACACGGACCGCCGGGACTCTTTGAAGAAGACATCCGCACTGACCTTGGCCGGCTGTTCGAGATCAATCAGCTGCGACCGTTTCACTTTGAAGACGCAGGCGGCGTACAGGGCCCGCTCGGCTGGAGCTGCCTGGCGACTCGGCGGTAGCAGCCCATTGCAGAATGACAGATTCACTCATTCAAAGTGTGTTCCACTGGCTCCGTCAGTGCGGAATTTCCAGCAAACACCGATTACGAAAAGCACTGTCAAAGCCGGTGGCACACTTTTTCAAACGTCCGATAGCGTGACGTCGGTCGGCAGCGTGGTCTCTGGGTAGTTTCCTGGAATGGCGACCGCCTCTTACAATGCCGCCTTTTCAACGCGGTGCGGAGCACTCTTCGGTGGCATTGATTGATCTCGACATTACGATCGAACGAGGGCGTATTCCCAGGTCGATTGATCGCTTTCTGCATGAAGCCAATCTTCGCACCGATGATTACCTGAACCATAGCCGGGTTCGACCGGGCAGTTTTGTGCCATCCGATTTTGTCGCGGCTTACTACGCGCTGAGGGCGGTTATTCATCAGAACCTTGCGCCGGGGCGTCTGTTCTGCGAATGGGGCAGCGGCTTTGGAGTGGTCGCGTCGCTGGCTTCACAACTCGGGTTTGATGCCTGCGGAATCGAGATTGAAGAAACGCTGGTCGACGCCGCTCGCGACCTGGCAGACGCTCACTATCTTGACGTCGAGTTTGCTCTGGGAAGTTACATTCCCGATGGAGCCAGCGAACATTCCGGCGGAGATCACGACCGAGAAGGTTTTGTGTGGGATGTCGACAGCAACGACGCCTACGACGAACTGCAAATCAGCCCGGACGAATTCGACGTCGTCTTCTGCTATCCGTGGCCGAGTGAAGAAGAAGCAACCGGACGCCTGTTCGATTACTGTGCCGCTGAGGGTGCTTTGCTGCTGACGTACACTCAACTGGACGACATCCGAATCCGCCGCAAAGAAGGCGACCCGGAAGACCTGTATTAACAACCTGATAAAGGAAGCATTGCGTGTCGTTGCGTCTTGTCATGCTGGGAACGGGTTCGTTTGCTCTGTCGACGTTTCAGGGTTTGTACGAAACATCGCACGAGGTCGTCGGGCTGGTCACTCAACCGGATCGAACCGGGCGAGGCCACCACAACCATGTGAATCCGATGAAAGAGCTGGCGACTGAGCACGGGACTCCGGTCTTTCAACCGGTCAGGGCCAACGCTCCCGAGTCGCTGGAACGTTTGCGCGAGTTCAACGCCGACCTGTTCGTCACCGCCGCGTACGGACAGATTCTGTCTGCCGAACTGTTAAGCATTCCGAGGCTCGGCGCAATCAACGTTCACGCGTCGCTGCTTCCCAAATACCGAGGTGCCGCGCCGATTCAGTTTGCACTGATTAACGGCGAAACAGAAACCGGCATCACGATTTTCCGCATCGAACCGAAGCTTGATGCCGGCCCGATTCTCGGCGTCGTAAAAACTGAGATCGGCGAAAAGGAAACCTACGGAGAACTTCAGGATCGACTGGCAGAACTCGCCGTGCCACTGACGTGTCAGGTCGTCGACGATCTGGCTGCCGGCACGGCTCAGGAATCAAACCAGGATGCCAGCCTGGTCACCAAAGCTCCGCGTCTTCAGAAAACTGACGGGGCGATTCCCTGGCACAAATCGTCGAGACTGGTCGGCTGCCATATCCGAGGCGTCCAGCCCTGGCCGAAGCCATCAACCGTGCTGCACTCAGGCGACGTTGCCATCCGATTGCTGGTGCTCGATGTCGACTCGTCCGACCAGTCCGTCGCCGGAGAGCCAGGCACCGTCGAAGTGGTCGACAGGAAAAGATTGTTCGTCAAAACCGAAGATGGCAGTGTCGAGCTATTGTCCGTTCAGCCGGAAGGCAAACGACCGATGACCGCCGCCGAGTTTCTCAACGGCAAAGCAATTTCAACGGGCGATCGTTTCGAAATACCGGCTGAATGACCTAACAGCCTGTTGAAGAGCCAGTGGCACACTTTTTCAACGGGCTGTTTACCCCTGACCGAAGATGCAACGAGGTTACCTGTGAAAATCGTCCTCGCGCTCCTGACCCTTATCCTGATGGTCGTTTCCCCGTGTCAATCTGCCTCGCCCTGGCAGCGGCATACGATTGACGATTCGTCACGCGGTGCTGACGGAGTTCGCATGGCCGATGTCAACGGCGACGGGCATCTCGACATCACGACGGGTTGGGAAGAAGGCGGCGTCATTCGGGTTTACCTGAATCCAGGGCCGGAGAAGGCTTCGAAAATCTGGCCCGCTGTGACTGTTGGCCTGGTCAAGTCGCCGGAAGATGCAGTGTTCGCGGACCTGGACGGCGACGGGGCGACCGACGTTGTCAGCTCGTGCGAAGGCAAGACTCGGACGATGTTTTTCCATTGGGCGCCGAAGTCGACGGATCAGTATCTCGATACCGGGTCCTGGAAAACGGAATCGGCACCCTGCACCGAGAATCAGCAGTCGTGGATGTTTGCCTTGCCGATGGACGTTGACGGGCGAAACGGCGTCGACCTGATCGTCAGCTCGAAAGGCGACAACGCTTCGATCGGGTGGCTGGAGTCGCCGGAGAATCCCCGCGATGTCTCCGCCTGGAAATACCACCGCTTAAGAGATGCCGGCTGGGTGATGTCGCTTGTGCCGTACGACATGGATAACGACGGCGACCTCGACGTTGTGGCGTCTGATCGAAAGGGGGCGAAACGTGGAGTCCTCTGGCTGGAGAATCCCGGTGCGAAAGCGACGTCTGAAGGAGCGTCCTGGAAGGACCATTCGATCGGTGGCACCGGTCGCGAGAACATGTTTCTTGACGTGATCAGCCATCGAGAAAAGTCGGCAGTGGTTTATTCAGCAGTCAAGCCAGCGGGGCTTGTCCGTTTTCAAAGTTCCAGTTATCGAAAGCCAGCGGCGATTGATGAGGGTCCCGGCTGGGTCAGCTTCACGATTGAAATTCCCGGTGAGAAACTCGGCACCGGGAAATCGATTCGCAGTGCCGACGTCAATCTCGATGGTAGCGAGGATCTTGTTTACTCGTGCGAACAGGCCAACGGTGCAAAGCACGGAGTCGTCTGGCTGGACATGACTCAGGATGGGTTGGAAATTCGACCCATCAGCGGACCGGAAGGTGTCAAGTTCGACCTGATTCAAATGGTCGATCTCGACGCGGACGGCGATCTCGATGTCATCACCTGCGAAGAGCGAGCAAACCTCGGCGTCTTCTGGTACGAAAACCCGACACGCTGAAAGCGGAGCAGCGAAGTTCAACCTGGCAGCATGCGACCGCCGGTTTTCAGGAAGTGCTCGGCCAGCTCCAGTACCGGGCCGTCGATTCCGTTCTCAGACATATTCTGCACGGTTGCCGCGACGTCGTACTCGACTCTTCGAAATGAAACTTCACCGTCTTCAATGACGCAGTAGGCGGCACGCGGGTCTCCGTCACGAGGCTGCCCGACGCTGCCGGGATTGATGACTTTTGTCCCGTCCACGTCAACACAGAACTGAGTATGCGAGTGCCCGACGATGACATAGTCGGCTTCGATGCCTTTTAGTCGAGCCCGCCAGCCATCGGAATCGTCTTTCAGATATTCGTCGAAGGGGTCTCGCGGAGTGGCATGGACCAGGTAGAAGACCTTTCCGTCAAGTTCCACGCGCCGAGTCACTGGCAGTCGGCCCAGAAACTTCAGATGTGAATCGCTCAGCTTCTGCCAGTGAACAGGTCGAGCAATGCCGGCCAGTTGGGAAAGCCCTGTCTTTTTCTTGACGGGAATTCGCTGAGCAACCGCGTGATCATGGTTACCGCGAATGGCCGCGTGAACATTCTTGCGAACCCACTCGATACAGGGAACGGGGTCGGTGGCGTAATCGACCAGGTCGCCGGCAAACAGGCACGCGTCAAAAGATTCGTCGATCGCTTGAAGTGCCTGCCAGTTTGAATGGATGTCTGCGAGCAGAAGGATTTTCATTGCCAGTGATATTCTTCAGCCGGTGCGTCAGAAAGTGCGTACCGACGGGAGTATGTGCAAAGATAATTCTGCGGCGTCGTTGCTGCAGAACTCGTTCGAATTTCCATGCTACCGACATCGCCGCCGAGACGCGAATCGCCGCCGCCGGATTCATTCTGGCGTCTGATGATGATCCCTCAAACGTTCTGGCATTCTGATTCTTTCGTTCCTCAACAGATCGCTTGCTGCCGACAAGTGTTGCTTTTGATCGCCAACGAGCCTTGCTACAAAATCCGTCGTTGGCGATGGAACCATCGCCGTCCGATGTCATGCCGAACGGGGAGTTTTCTCATGAGATATCTGACTGGACTATTTCTGCTGACCGTCACGCTGGGACGAGGGCTGTTTGCAGCGGACGTGCTTCCGGTCTCCGATGACGCTCGTTTGAAATTCGAAGGCAAAGTCGCGTTTGTCGAAGGGCCATCGTGGCACCCGACAGGCAACGTCTACTTCAGCGATATCCTCAATGAGCGGATCATGCGTCGGGATCGGAATGGCGAACTGCACGTATTTCGCACCT
>JADHNX010000244.1 GCA_016779365.1 Planctomycetaceae bacterium | reverse complement strand
GCGTGAAAGCACTCGGAGCTTGCCTGCGTTCCGGTTAGAACGATCGCAGAAACATTACCGCCGTCGACAGCACGTCGGTTCGGCTGACATGTATGCCTGACAAACGTTTGGAAGTCGCCTTTTTGCAGTGTTTAGTGCTTGGCTGAGTTTTTTGACCCCACGCGATAGACAATGAACTCCGTCTTCAAAGTTCCGCACACCAGCACAAATATGCCGATGGCGGACATGAGTGTTCCCCAGAGAATCTGCATGCACCTTACCTCTGAGACTGGTTCGTTTCGTGGATTCCTGCAGTCAACTCAACCGCGCTGATTCGCAGTCCTGATGGAGTCTCGGAATGGGTGAAGCTCCAGACTCCGTTAACAAATAGGCCTTCGGGCGAAGGAGCCAGTTTGTCTTTGAATGCGGCAACGGAAGGGTCGAGCTCGAAGTCGGGAAGATCGGCGCTGGCCACAAAATTGCCTGAAGCGTCTCGCTCGACGGTGCACTTGGCGCGAAACTTTCCTGCGTAGTCTCCCGTCCCGTAGGCGACTTCAATCCCGAAATAGATGTCGGTCTCAACTTCCGTCTTTCCATGAATCTCAAAGTGCGAATCGGAATTCAATTGCACCGGAGTGGCGTCATCGTTGCGGACCCCTAGACCTAGCAAGTAAAGGACTACGTGAGGAGCTTGCTTCGGATTGTAGGCTACGGCCCTCAACAAGGGAGGATCCGTGTCAGTTGCAGCCAACCATTTGCCGAAGGTTTCGTCGGGCCCTTGATCGATGCGACTTTTCCACCGATGGACGACGCCTGTTATCTGCCTGCGTTCTAATTCCTGGTCGGCTGCGGCAATTACCCGGTGGTTGGCGGGTACATCGATCTCTTTGCCATCACTCGTTCGTGCCACGCGCACTGTGCCTTCTCGAACACTGACGGAAGTGGCTGGCAGTTCTGCCTCAACGTCGAAACTAGTACCCAGTACCGTCAGTGTGGCCGTGCGCGTTTGAATGACCATCGGCTTGCTGTCCGGTTGCGGAGACACATCTGCAGACATGCGACCTTCGCGCAGCCGTAGCCGTTTCTGCCCATCGTCGCTGAACGTCAACATGGACGCGCCCGAGATGGTTACCTCAGAGCCGTCGTTGAATCGCAGCTCGAACCAAGAGTCTGGGGATAGCCCCTCGATTGTTCCGCCGGCGAGTTCTGATCCGACAGAGATCTCGCGCAAGATATCCCCCCGGTCACCCGTCCAAATCATGGATCCGGTTAATCCAGTAATCTTGGCGACAGGACCTGGCTCCACAGACGTAACCTTGGAATTCGCAACCTTCAACTTGGTCTGTGAAGTAAACAGAAGCGCCGAGAGCATCAAAATGGCGACGGCGGCGATCGCCAGCATCGCACGTAGAAAATGAATGGATCGACCTTGTCGCGTTTCCAACTGTCCGGCAATCGAGGCATCGAAAGTACGGGATTCGTCGTTGCCTCCGGTACGGAGCACCTCCGCCAATTCCGTTTCCCATGATGCCCGCTGGATGAAGTCTTTTCGCAAGCTCGGGTCGCTATCGAGTAACTCGGCCAGTTGCTCCATCTCGGATTCACTGAGTTCTCCAAACAAGTGGCGATCGACCAAGTCATCCCACTCACAGACTTTGCGATGGCTGTTTTCGCTCATTGTGCCGTTCTCAATCGAGTTTCGACGCACGTACGGACTTGCTTCTTGACTCGAAACAGTGCCTTGCGAACCGCTTCGATTGACATGGAGAGTCTCTCTCCAATCTGAGGATAGCCAAGTTCATCAATGAACCGCGCCTCCAGGACACGTTTTCCGCGATCGGAGATCTGCCCGATGCACTGCGCAAGGGCATCCCGTCTGAGTTCTCGCACATGCGAAGTGCGGGAACTCTGGAACTCGTCAAAGGCCGCGTCAATCGCGTCATCAAGCACCCTTTGCGCCAGAGTGCGTTCACGTTGATGCCGCTGTTTGGCTCTCAGAACTTCGATGCGGACGATCGAACGGCACCAAGCCAGGACGGAAGTTCCTTCCTCGAATTGATCGTGCTTTGCCACCACAACCAGCATGGCTTCCTGAACGGCATCCTCTGCAGCCGCGAAGTTACCCAGCAGCGCCCTCGCATAGGTGACGAGTGCTTCTCGACACTCAAATGCGGACCGTAAAATACGATCGCGTCGCTCTTCACTGGGTGCAATTGGCTCGCTCTCGTTCGACATATCCAATGGTTTGTTTCTCCTGATGGTTCTCAATCGGTCGAACTGCCGGGTTCCTCAAAAGTACCGCCCTGAGGCCAGAATCGTGGACATGATTCTCTGGATATTGCGAATATTGCCTCGTTGTGCCCTATTTTGACAATCAAACAAGTTCCGGCTGTAACGGTTAGGAATCCTTCGCCCGCGTGTGCAAAAATGGATCCGCCATATGGCACTTGACGCATCCATCTTTGGCTACAACCGATGGTGGCTGCCAGGCTTTTTCATATCCGGGCATGTCCGGAGTCGGCACATCGCCACGAACATCTGTTCCTTCTTCGACCGAGAGGAAACACGTGGCACCGGTCTTTTTCCGCGGATATTCGGCCAGCGGGTTACGGATGACTCTACGATAACATTGTCCACGATCGCCGGACTTCTTCGGTAGTTCAGTGTGGACTGAACGCGGTGTTCTTGCGGTCCGATTGTGTAAGCGACGTATTAGGGAAGTTGTCTCTTAACGGGAATCGCTGCGTTATGAAAGACGGAGACAAAAATTCGAATGAACAGGACAAGCTCAAACACAGCCGTTTTAATGGTATTCCTGACCGCGGCTTCATGTCTCCAAGTCACATCGTATGGGCAGCAAAAAAGTGAGTCCTCAAGGAAGGCATCTACAAGTCCCGTTTCAGACACAATCGACTGGGACCGGATCTACGAGGAGGCACTTGAATCGAACGCTGGCATCCGCAGGAAGGTCGAGCAAGGCGAAACCTCCAAAGTGGAAGTGATTGAGTGGTTGAAGCTTGTCAGAGACAAAGCAGGGAAAGAAGACCATGGCGGCAGCGGACACAACTTTCCCGCGACCGCCTATGAATACGCCAAATTGATCGAACCTCAGCTTGGAGTTCCGCCGCGAGTTGACTTGAGCAGGGCTGTTGAGATTCCGCTGTTTGTCAACGGCAAGCGCGCCTATGGAAATCTGGGCACGGCGTGCGACAACCGCACCTACCTCGGCAAGGCCACCGTTTCAGGCTCCACGTTACAGCGCCATGTGGGCCGCACGGCCGAAGGAGAGTCAATGCCCGATGTAATCTGGATCAGTTTCGGTCGTAACTCGACAGTCGACTTCGAGAAGATCGATGGTTCGGTGCAAATGATTGGATACAACAAGAAGACGGGAGCTACAGCGTTCTTCGAAAGCAACGGGAGTAACCTCCGTCCTTGGATCAGTCTCGATGAGAAGACCTGGCGAATGCGAGGCGTCATGCCCTGGATTGACGATCCGGATGAGTTTAATCGTGCATTCGTTACCCCGGGAAGAGTCCAGTGCGTGGAGTGTCATCAGGCCGATCCGTTCATTACCAATGACTTTATCAATGCCGCGAAGCTCCCAGGCACAGATGAGAGCGTTGTACCAGCACTCGACAAGGATTCGCCGTACTACGTCATCGGCGGAGAGAACTGGGACATGCGAACGGTCCACCTCGAAGGCAATGCCTGTTTCGAGTGCCACCGTGTCGGAATGAGCACGATGAGTCTGTTCATGCGCAACGATTGGGATCCTAATCAACACATGCCTCCGGATGATCCCGGAAGTTTGGAGGAAGATCTCGATGAACTTATAGCAGCGTGGAAGAGTGGTCCCGAAAACACGCCCGGCGCAGAATGGATCATTCCGCCGGCCGGTAGTGCACCAAGACGCATCGTCGGCGGAGACTATCCGCACAAAGCAGGTTTCAACAAACCAGACCGGAAAGCGCTTGGCAGACGGAATCAGAAGCCGCGCATGATTGCCGAGCCCGAATGGACGCAATCCTACAAAGCGGGATATGTGGACAGCCAAGGGCATTACGTTGGCGGGTCTGAGATCCTTCACCTGGAAGGCCACAAAGGCAAGCTTTATGCCGCCAATAGCTATTGGATGGACCCGAGCAACATCTGGTACGGTGGCACGGATCCCAAAGCGGCATGGTCCCAGATTCTCAGGCTTGACAGCCCAAACGGCAAATGGGAAGTCGACCTTGAGTTAGGCCCCAACAATCTGCGTGCGGAGAATCTTAAGTCAGTCACCTTTGAAACGGATGGTGCAGGCAACCGTCTGGATAGGCCCGTCACACTGCTGATCGCCACTGCATACTCTCCGAACCCTCAAGGCGCCGACATCAACGTCTTTGTTCGTGATGACGACACGGGTGCGTGGGGAAAAACTGTCTTGATGAGCGGCACCGGTGAGAGCGGCGAGAACAACTCAACTCGGTGCATGACGGTTTATCGAGACCGGGTCACCGGCGTGGACCGCCTGTTCTTGCCCGTCGGCCTGCTCGGGATTTTCACTGGAGTTTACGATCCCGACGTCCCGGGGAAGATTCGCTGGGATAAAACGCCAGAGACCGGACGTTTAGACAAACGCTCGCTCGCAATCGTCGAGGCCAATGATTCGCTCGTCTATTCCAGCGGAACAAAGATCTACCGAAGGAATGACGGTCCCTCTCCGACGCATTCGATGATCTTCGATGCGAGTCAGCTATCGAAAGGTCCCGTCGCTTCGCCGGTCGGAGGCGTTCGTGGACTGTCGGTCATCCCAAATCCAAAGGGGCCGGGCGAGTCACTTTTGTTTGTATGGGCGCCTGACTCTAAGTCCCGAAGCTGTGTGGTCCGTCTCGATCGCGAGGACAACGGCACGTACTCGCACACTAAGGAAGAATGTGTCGCAGATCTGATGAGCGAGTACCTCTCCGGCAATTCCGTCTACTATGCGTTGGCTGGCTACAACAACATTCTGCCGGTCTTGAATCCAGCTACCAAAGAGCAAGCTTCTCTGATGGGGTTTGAGTGCTGGGTCGGCGGGCGTCAGTTTCCATGTTGGCAAGGCAATGAGCGAGGAGGCTTTTATGCCGGCGCGATGTATGCGATCCGCGACAAACACGCTCAATACTGGTTGAACGAAGTGAACGGCCCAACCACCGTTGAGAAGATCCCGTTGCAGTCGGTTCGAACCTATGAAGTCTCCCCGTTTGAGTCTGAAAAAGGGAAGGTGATCTACTTCGGGGGCTTCGTCGCTGACCACGGACCATCTCCAGACACTGCCTGGGTGTATAAGACCTCGATTGAAAACGCGCTGCGCAAAGACGCCCCACGACCGGTTCGCCTGACACCTGAGCAAAGCAAAGCTCAACTCGCGGCACTACGACAGCCTTACCTATTCGAGTATCGCGACAAACCAGCTTTCACCATCCAGATCCCTGGAGAGTTTGCTCGAGGAAATGCGACTGGCGGCAATGTGTTCCATGCTAAAAAAGCTTTCAACACGCTTTCGATTAGCATCAGCCAAGCTGAAGATCCTGAACAAGCCGCCCGGCGCTACGTCGAAGCTCTGAAACAGGCCGGCAATGGCACGGCTGAAATGGTCAAACAAAGCGAAACCAAGCTGCCAGATGGGACTCCGGCAGTAGAGTTCGTTGCAACATGGGTGACCAAGCAAAACGCCAAGCAAACAACTCAGGCCTTAGCTGCATGCAAGGACGGTCATGCCGTGACGGTAGCCACTCACACCTGGGAAGTGGCACCGCCGAGCAAGCGTTTCTTCTTCACCCTTAAGTTTGAGGATCAACGGAGCCTTTCGTCAAAGGAAGACAATTGATGAGCAGCTCGGTATCAACTCGGCGGCACGATCTTGACGCGTTGCGAGGATTCGCAATGTTGCTGGGAATTGTTCTGCACGCCGCGATGTCGTTCATTCCGGGAATGGGTGTGATCTGGGGCGTGCAAGACTCGCAGTCCAGCGGGCTTTACGCAATGCTGTTGGCGTCGATTCATGGATGGAGAATGCCACTGTTCTTTCTGGTCAGCGGATTCTTCACGGCGATGCTGTGGAAGAAACGTGGACTAAGAGCACTGCTGGTCCATCGCTTCAAACGCATTTTTCTGCCGATGGTGCTGGCGATGTTGACGATCATTCCAGTGATGTGGGTGGCTTCAAGCTACGTGCGATCACAACCCGCCTCTGAATCGGCCGAGTTGGTGACGGATAATGCGGACGTTGAGGAGCCCGCCGAACAACGTGGTGCTGTCGATATCGACGTGTCGGCTGCAGTAGTGATGGGCGACCTGGATTCACTCAGTGCTTACTTACAGAACGGAGGCAATGTTGATGCGAAAAATGCGCAAGGGGCGGCTCCGTTGCACGTGGCCTGCCTATTCGGCCGAGCCGAAGTTGCCGAGATTTTGCTGGACGCGGGGGCGAGTCTGGAATTAAAGAACAACGAAGGTGCGACGCCTGAGCAGCTACTCTCCCTGGACTGGGCGACCACTGCGTACATCGCAAAGCTGGTGCAGACTCCGGTTGATCAAGAGGATCTGTTTGCTGGACGAAAGCGGATCGCACAGGCCATTGAAGATCAAACTGGGCGATCGGTTTCGATAGCAGTCGCCAGTGTTGGACGAGAAGACGTATTGGGTGGGCTCACCGCGTTGTTCTTCTATGTTCCCGTCTTTCACCACTTGTGGTTTCTCTGGTTCCTGTGTTGGTACGTCTGCGGTTTCGTGTTGATTGTGAAGCTGCTTCAGACACTGCGAGTCCCAGCCGTTTCAAACAGGTGGCTCACGTCCTGGCTTCGCTACGTCTGGCTGATCCCACTTGCTGCCGTGCCTCAGTATTTCATGGCCAGTTCGCAATACGCGTATGGACCAGACACGTCTGTCGGTTTGCTGCCGCTGCCAGCCGTGCTGGCGTACTACGCCATATTTTTCGGTTACGGAGCGATCTACTTCGGCGCGAACGATCAAGCCGTTGCGGTTGGCAAGGGATACTGGTGGAAACTCGCAGCAGCAATCCTCATCCTTTTTCCGTTTGGCCTCTCTCTGCAGGGACCGGAACA
Organism: Planctomycetaceae bacterium; assembly: GCA_016779365.1. Classification (GTDB taxonomy): domain Bacteria; phylum Planctomycetota; class Planctomycetia; order Planctomycetales; family Planctomycetaceae; genus JABMPE01. The sequence goes on along the minus strand of JADHNX010000244.1, from coordinate 488 downwards.
GACCAGCGGTCGAATCCTGTTCGCGGTCATGCAAGTCAGCTACACATGGGTGATGTCGTTCGGAATGCTGGGATTATTCAACCGCTTCTTTCGCTCGCCGCGTTTCTGGGTTCGCTATCTGTCCGATTCGTCGTACTGGCTTTATCTGGCCCATATTCCACTCGTCATACTGCTGCAGTTTTTTGTACGCGACTGGTCGTTGCCCTCTCTGCTGAAGTTCGGATTCGTTTGTTCGGCCACGACTGGCTTGCTGCTTGTCAGCTATCAGATAGGCGTGAGAAACACATGGCTGGGTGCTCTACTGAATGGAAGACGATATCCAGGACGTGAGGAAAGCAAACCAACGGCGGAGCCGACAAAACAGGTTCCAACGCCCGCAATCCAGGAGTCAACTTAATGAAAACGATACGACATCAAAATTGTCTCGATACAACTTTCCGATTTGTCCCTAGCGAAAGTCTTGACGACTTTCGCTACCAGAAACTTAT
>JADHNX010000243.1 GCA_016779365.1 Planctomycetaceae bacterium | reverse complement strand
GCGTTGTCGCAGGAGTTTACGACCTCTGACGACAAATCGGCTCCGGTATGTTTGAAGGCATAACCGACAACTTAAAAAGCGCGCTGTCGTTCATGAATCGCGGTCGTCTCACTGAGGCGAGCATTCGTGAGGGTATGCAGACAGTGCGGCAGGCGCTGCTGGAAGCTGACGTCAATTACGACGTCGCCCAGAACTTCATTGAGCGTGTTACTGACCGTGCCGTCGGTGACGATGTTCTGAAGTCGCTCAGCCCGACCGAGCAGATTATCGGGATCGTCAATCAGGAACTCATCGACCTGATGGGGCCGGTTGACCACTCGCTCCACTTTGTTAAAGGCACGACCACGATCCTGATGATGTGTGGTCTGCAGGGAGCAGGGAAGACCACAACGTGTGGAAAGCTCGCAAAACTGCTGCAAGCCGAAGGCCGCAAACCGTTTCTCGTCGCGGCCGACCTTCAGCGTCCAGCGGCTATCGAACAGTTGCGAGTCGTCGGTGAACAGGTCGGCGTTCCGGTTCACACGGAAGACCCGGCTGACAGCACTCCGCTGAAGGTTTGTCAGAACGGTGTTGCCGCCGCGAAAAAAGCGGGAGCGGACGTCGTCATTCTCGATACCGCCGGTCGGCTCCACGTCGACGACGAACTGATGAGCGAGCTTGAGCAGATCGATCGGCGTGTGCAGCCGCATCAGATTCTGCTCGTTTGCGACGCGATGACCGGACAGGACGCGGTCAACAGTGCCAAAATATTCAATGATGCTCTCGAGCTGGACGGTGTGATTCTCACCAAGCTCGATGGAGACACTCGTGGCGGTGCGGCACTTTCTGTCAAAGAAGTGACCGGCGTTCCGATTAAATTTATCGGCGTTGGCGAGCAGCTCGACAAGCTGGAACTCTTCCATCCAGAGCGGATGGCGAGCCGAATCCTGGGCATGGGTGACGTTGTCACTCTGTTCGAAAAGGCTCAACGGGAATTCTCCGAAGAGGAGATGGAAGACGCTCAGCAGAAGATGAGCGACGGCAAGTTTACGCTTGTCGATTTCCAGAAACAGATGCGCATGGTCAAACGCATGGGTTCGGTCAAGGACATCATGAAGATGATCCCCGGACTCGGCGGCATGGCCGAAAAGCTTGGTGCGGCGGGTGAAGATCCCGAGAGAGAGCTGAAGCGAGTTGACGGTATCATCAACTCGATGACCGAATACGAACGTGAAAATCCAACAAAGATCGATCGTAGTCGTCGCAACCGAATTGCGGCTGGTTGTGGAGTTCAGCCATCTGAAGTCAACGCTCTGCTGAAGCAGTTCGGCGAGATGGCGACAATGATGAAACGGATGTCCGGCATGGGAGCGATGGACCGCATGCGAGCGGTTCAGGAAATCGCCAGAAACAGCGATCCCAGCGGCAACTTCAAAGTGCAGAAACAGCGGAGTAAGCGAGGTCCTCAAAGCAGCGACAAGCAGAAGGAACTCAAGAAGAAGCAGCGTAAAGACAAGAAGAAAGCGCGAAAGCGCAACAAGTAGTGTCGCCCGTCGGCGATGCTTGTTTACAAGGAGTAATTGGCAAGTGGTTCGAATTCGACTGAAACGTATGGGGCGGACACACCGACCGTTCTACCGAATCTCGGTGATGGATGCGCAGATGAAGCGCGACGGCAAGACGATCGAAGACATCGGGCACTACGACCCGATGGTCACCGATAAGTCGCAGCGAGTGACGCTCAACATGGAGCGGCTCGACTACTGGATCGGTGTTGGCGCTCAGCCGACCGAGAAGGTCGCCGTGCTGATCAAGAAGCTGAAGAAAAACGACTGGGGCGTCACGAACGCTCCGCCGGCAGCTCAGGCTCCAAAACAGCCTGAACCGCCAGCACCGGAAGAAGCTCCAGCAGAAGAAGCTGCCGAAGCCTCGGCCGAAGCAACTGAAGAAGCGGCTGCAGCAGAGTGATTGTTTGCTGCTGCCGCTGAGCGAGCGGCGGACACGGGAAGCGAAAAGGTGATGGTTCACTTCCTCAAAGATTCGCCGATTTGTTGTCGACAATCCCCGTCACCTTGTCACGTTCATGCGTTTTGACGTTCTGACACTCTTCCCCGAAATGTTCTCCGGATACGTCGGGCAAAGTCTGCTGAAACTGGCCATTCAAAACGGCCTGGTAGACGTCAGAACCTGGAACTATCGAGACTGGGCCAAGGGGAAACGAAAGTCGGTCGACGACAAGCCGTTCGGCGGCGGGCCAGGAATGCTGCTGGCGTGCGAACCGGTTTATGACTGTGTCGAAGCCGTTCAAGCGGACGCGGAAGACCCCGGCCAGCTGATCATGATGACGCCGCAGGGGCGAAAACTAGATCATAAGCTGGTCACCGAACTGGCGAGCGATCACAAACGACTGATTCTTCTTTGCGGAAGATACGAAGGCTTCGACGAGCGGATTCGTGAGGGCCTGAAGCCGATGGAAATTTCCGTCGGCGACTTCATCTGCAACGGTGGCGAAGTGCCGGCGATGCTGATTATTGACACGGTCATCCGGATGATTCCGGGAGTCCTTGGCGACGAAACAAGCAGCAGGTACGACTCCTTCGCTGAAAAAGGATTACTGGAACACCCACAGTACACACGGCCTCGTGAGTTTCGTGGCATGGCCGTCCCAGACGTTCTGCTCAGCGGAAACCATAAAGAGATCGCTCAGTGGGAAGAGGAACAGTCCCTCAAAGCGACTCAGGAGCGACGAAAAGACATCTTCGATTCTTATCGGGAGAAGTTCCCCGAGATGGATCAACCAAAGAAAAAGAGAACTCGTCAACAGTAGGGTGGTTGCTTGCAGCCACCAATAAGAAATGGTGGTTGCGAGCAGCCACCCTGTGTTCAGAAATTCTGCTGCAACCAGTTGGGGCAGCATCCCGGCTCAGTCGGCAACCACCGACAGAAACATCTCAGAACGAGAGGGCACGTGCTTTTCGAAAAACGAAGTGCACCTCTGCCGCCAGATAAAGGGTTGGAAACATGCGAAACAAAGCTTTTGACATTGTCGAACAAGGCAGTCATCGAGAAGAACCGCTCTCGTTCCAGATCGGCGATACGGTCAGCGTTCATTGCCGAATTCAGGAAGGCAACAAGGAGCGAATTCAGGAATTCATCGGGATTGTGATTGCTCATCGGCGAGGCAATGGCATCAACGCGACGTTTACCGTGCGTAAGGTCGTTGCTGGTGAGGGTGTTGAGCGAATCTTCCCGGTTCACTCACCCAAAATTGCCAAACTGGAAGTCAAGCGGAACGGTGTCGTTCGACGAGCGAAGCTGTTCTACCTGCGGGATCGCGTCGGTAAGGCCACGCGTCTGGCAGAACGTCGTACGGTGGCGAAGACTGAAGAGTAACATCCTTCGACTCGTTCACTTTCCTGAATTGGGAGAGTGCAGTTTGAACCCGACCTCGGCATACTGTCGTCTTGCGTCAGTGTCCGGGGCGGCTGTTCGAAACGCGGCAGCGACGATGCCCTGACAGGAATGCTCGTGATCGAGCCATTTCTTTACGGAGCGGAGTTCATGTCAGAATGTGACCGCCAATTAAAGGAAGCCTCGACTGGCCAGTGCCGTCGAGGCTTTTTTGTGTACCGATCGGCTGCTCGCAGAACATTTGGTAATAGCTGCTCGGCCATTCTGTTTTACTTATTGATAACCGGCTGCGGCGGCAGTGAGTCTCAGCCCGCGCCTCAGCCGACGGATGCAGTGCGTCAGCCCGTCAGCTCGGGTCCTGTCGGTTTCGCCAAACGAGTCGAAGAAGAGGTTGATGACGGTGTTGACCTGACCGGAGTCGACCCGAAAGATGTTTTCGATCCTGCACCTGCTCCGCCGCCCAACTTCGTGACAACTGGCAAAGCGACACTATCGCGACCGGTCGACAGATTCGTCGCGACGATCGATCCGGCTGCCGGTTCAGCGAGTTTCACGGTCAGTGAGCCTTCAGTTCCAGGCTCGAATGTGGTTGCCAGTGGACGCGTTGGCCATTTGCCAGCTGGATTTACTGCCATTGCGGACGCGCCGATCGTCGATGGCTGGCCGTCCAGAATTGTCTGCAACGCAGATCACTCGGAGATGGTTTTCATTCCGGGTGGAAGCTCGGTCATCGGGACCGGTGACGGGCCAGCTGACTGCGTACCAGAGGTACCGGTATCGTTGAGTGCGTTTTACATTTCAAAACTCGAAGTCAACGTTGCTCAGTATGCCGACTTTCGCAGCAAGTCGATCAAAGGTGGTAAGGTCGTCGAGAAATCGCTGAACGTTGACGATCCATCGAACTTCCCGGCAGTTGGTGTCGCGTGGGTCGAAGCTCGCGCTTACGCCCAGGCATCACAGCGAGAGTTGCCGACCGAATGCCAATGGGAAAAAGCAGCGCGAGGCAGTCAGGGTCTGGCCGCACCGTGGGGTAACGGTCGACCGTTGTGGAGCGAACCGCGCGAGATCGGTCAGCTTGATCCTTGTGGAACGTTCCCTGACGACAAAAGCGTCTACGGCGTACTCGACATGGCGGGCAATGCTCAGGAGTGGCTGCTCGATTTCTACAGCGAAACCAATCACCACGATCTGGCGATTATGGACGTAGCCCGCCGAACGGATTGGTCCGGGCCACGGCGAGCATCACAAACTGGTGAACGAGTCGTCAAAGGCGACGGTCCAGAATGGGCCGTATGGTTCCGCCGTGGAGTTCGCATGACGGAGCGAAGTCCCAACATCGGCTTCCGTTGCGTATTGAACCTTCCAGCGTTGCAGTAATCCTGACTCAGAATCAGGAAGGAGCAGGAAGGCGTTTTCTCGACGCCTCAACTGTGATAGGCCACCGGGTCATTGATTCCGTTTTCACGGAAGCCTTCGAGGCGAAGCGAGCAGGCATCGCAAGTGCCACACGCCAGCCCGGTTTCTCCGGGGTCGTAGCAACTGCTTGTCAGGCTGTAGTCGACATTCAGTTCCAGGCCGCAGGCGATAATCTGTGACTTTGTCATCTGAATCAGAGGCGTGTGCAGCGTGAGTGGCTCATCGCCTTCCACACCAGACTTTGTCGCCAGGCGTGCCATCGATTCAAACGCCCGGATGTACTCCGGTCGGCAATCGGGGTACCCGGCGTAGTCGAGTGCGTTCACGCCGACAAAAATGTGGTTCGCCTTCAGGCTCTCGGCATATCCCAAAGCAAACGACAGAAAGATCGTGTTTCGAGCCGGCACGTAGGTGACAGGGATTCCTTCCCGCATCTCTGCGGCAGAGCGACCTTTCGGGACGGCGAGACTCGACGTCAACGCCGAACCGCCCATCGCTCGCAGATCGAACTCAACTTCCAGATGCTCGGAGATGTCCATTGTCTTGACGAGTCGTCGAGCCGCTTCAATCTCAACGACGTGCCGCTGCCCGTAGCGAAAAGTGATTGCGCACGGCTCGAATCCTTGATGACGAGCGATCGCCAGCATCGTCGCAGAATCGAGACCTCCGCTTAGCAGAACAACAGCTTTTGACACGACTTCTCACTTTGCCTGCGTCATTACGGGACAGAGCCAGGGGACGACCGGCATCGCCGATTACATCGCGCGTGATTGTTGCGCTCCAGCGTTCGGGGTTCAACCTCGTTGGCGGCTCAAAGTTGTGAACGACTTCTCAAGTGCAGAAGCTTGCTCAGTCCCGCTTGCCCTTGTCCGGTTTTTCGCGAATGGCATTTTCGCCGTCAGTCCTGGTTCGTTCTGACCGGTCGCTCTTTACTTTTCCTCGATCCAGTTTGTCACTGAGTTTCTTCGCTTTGAGAGATTCATAATACGCCTTCAGCTTTTCGCGGGCTGCGTCTTTCTGATCATCTTCGCGATACTTTTCTCCACTCGTCACGTCATCATCGACGTCAGTTGGCGACACCGGCCGATCGGCTGAGAACTCGGTAAATTCGGAAGTCGGAGCCTGAACGACCACGGAATCTTCGAACGCTTTTATTCGAAGGTTCCAGCTGTGCAGCATTCCGAATCGATCGTTGCGGGAACCTCGAATCACGAGCTGCCAGACACCTTTTGCACTCTTGCCGTTAAACACGCTCAGCCCAGGTTCGCGTTTGAGCAGTCCTTCCGGCAGGAACGTGCCTTTGAACGGTGCAGACGCTTTGTTGATCGGCAGTTGTGCCTGATCATCAAAAATTGTCTGGTCAAAATGGTTTCCGCTGCCGCCAACTTCCGAAAACAGTTCGATCCGCTGTCCATCCGGGCCGGTCAGATATCCATCCAGAAAACCGACATTCGAATGCGTGATTGAAATCTGCACGTCGATGTCGCGAATCAGAAACTCATCGTCGATTTCGATCTCAGAAACGATGGTTCGGTAGGGAGGCAATACCTGAGCCGTCTCGTTGCGATACCCGCCGACCGCTGTCGCACGCAGCACTTCTGGCGATGTCAGCAGGCCATCGTTGTTGGCATCCAGAGCGGCAAACTCCTGTCGCTTGTCGGTCGTCCAGGTCGTTGTGAATTCGTGCATGGCAACCTGGCCATCACGATCGGCGTCGAGTTCGTAGAACCAGCCGGGCAATCCTTCCGTCAGATCGCCGGCTTCGTCCTGCATCTGCGAAATAAGTGCGAACATTTCGTCACGCGTCAGTTCTCCGTCGCGGTCGACGTCAACCTGACCGATCGGAATGCCCAGGCTGTGGACTTCGGTTGATTCAAGACGCCCGTTCTTGTTTACATCAAAACGGCTCAACAGAGCGGCGGTGAGCCAGTATTTGTTGCCGCCCTGCTTCCACCATTGCGACTGATCTTCTCCCTTTCCATTGCTGGTTGACTTGCGAATCTCGCCGCCAGTTCGACGGTTTTTTTGAACGAGTTCTCCAGCATCATCTTTAAGCAGTCGACGCCGGGCGTAACGTTGCCCCAGTTCGAGCCGGCTGAATCGGCCGTCATTATCGAGGTCGTCAGCAAACGGATTCCGGTGCGTCCATCGAACCTCGTCGATTTCGTCACCGTCGATGAACCCGTTATCGTTGTCGTCGTAGCGTCTCAGCGTATCGTCTGCCTCTTCAAGATCTTCAAGCGTGTAAGGATAGCGGACTTTCGCCAGACCAAATGTGGGAACAAGCGCATCGTCTTCCTTCGGGCCGAATGGAACGACGGTGCCTCCGCCTTCAGCCCGCACTCGCTGGCTGGCGACACCGTTGGCCAGCGCGTAGTAGATTCGAGCTGCTTCCTGAAGCTTGTGGATCTCGATCGGTCGATCGAGATCGATCCGGCGTTCTTTCGTAATCCGTTCCAGATAGGGGCGAGCAAGCGTTGTGATTTCCTTTGGCTCGATCAATCCGTTCTGGTTTCGATCAAGCCGCTCCAGCGATTCCCGCAGTCCTGACTGCCCATATGCAGAGTCAGATCGCATGCTGACGCACAAAACGGCAATCGCGGACGACAGCCACCAGACTCGCCGAGGGAATTCTGATTTCATCGATCGACTCCTGCCTTCACGGCTCCACTCGCCGGTCCTTAGCGTTGCTTCTGTGTCGGCTGCTTAATGCCGCTGCCGGTCCGGACTCCGCCCGAGAAGATTTCCTGCAGCGACTCGATGGCGACGGT
>JADHNX010000242.1 GCA_016779365.1 Planctomycetaceae bacterium | reverse complement strand
AGGCCGATTCCGTGTCTGCTGCGGAAATCGTTCGCCGCCAGCCCTGGCGACGGTTGACCGTTCGGCATGAAGCCTGCTTCAATGCCCGCCCGTTTCCATTTCCCTCGTCGATCGCGCTTGACGCGGTCGCCACACGCCCGGAGTTTCCTGCATGTCGCAGAAGGTTTACATCACTGGAAAGCTCGTCTCTAAAGATGAGGCAACCATCAACGTTTACGATCACGGGCTGCTGTACGGCGACGGCGTCTTCGAGGGAATTCGCGTTTACGGCGGCAAAGTTTTTCTGCACGAAGAACACATCGCCCGACTCTACGAAAGCGCACAGGCAATTCGCCTGCCAATTCCGATGTCGACTTCTGAAATGATCGACGCCGTCAATCTAACAGTGAAGGAAAACGGAATCGTCGATGGCTACGTGCGTCTGATCGTTACCCGAGGAAGCGGGAGTCTCGGGCTGGACATTCGCAAGACGGCCAACCCTCAGGTCATCATCATCGCGGACACGATCACGCTGTACCCGGAAGAAATCTACAAGAACGGGATGAAGCTGATCACGGCCAGCACGATCAGAAATCATCCGGGAGCGCTGAGTGCTCGGATCAAATCGCTGAACTATCTCAACAACATCCTGGCAAAGATCGAAGGCACCGACGCTGGCTCTCCCGAAGCTTTGATGCTCAACCATAAAGGCGAAGTCGCCGAGTGCTCGGGAGACAATATCTTCATCGTGAAAGACGGAGTCCTGAAGACTCCCGGTCCTGACGCCGGAATTCTCGAAGGCCTGACTCGCAACGCGGTAATGAGCATCGCTCGGGAAAGTGGCCACGAAGTTCGCGAGTGCGTCCTGCTTCGTCACGACATTTACATCGCCGACGAATGCTTCCTCACCGGCAGCGCGGCGGAAGTTGTCCCCGTCGTCAGTCTCGACGGTCGAGACATCGGGGAAGGAACGCCCGGCCCGATCACGCTGGAACTGCTGGAAAAATTCCAGGCATTCGCAAGATCCTGACCAGCAACACTCAGTTGCGACGCCTCGCACCGAGTTGCGTAAACCTGACGTTAATGGCAGTGCCTCACGCTTCAAACCGTGAGGTCCTGTCGTTTCGTACGTCGATGTCGCGAAAGACTGATCATGCTGGATTGGCTCGGTCATAAATGGTCGAGAATCTCAAACGTCGTTGCGAATTCCTGCGTGATCCCCGCATAATGAGCGACCAGCCTGCCGGCGTGGAAGACTTGCGACCCTCATTCAGCCTGCGGGACCAGCTATGCGAATTAAGACGCTCCGTATTGTTTTCAGGAATCCGGCAGGGTCGGCTCAATGCCCAACCGATCCGAAAGCCAGCCACCGTCAGACACGTCGGCGAATCGGCCTGACAATCGGGTTGCTGACTCTGTCGGCACTGCTTGTCGATGCGTCTTCGGTCGGGGCTCAATTCTCACAAGTCGAAGGCGCAATCGTCGAAGACGCTGGACCGGCACAAGTGATCCGGTCTCGAAGTTCGAGTCCTAACGTCAGCACTCCGTCGACGCCGCCAGGTTCATCGCCGTCCAAACCATCGTCAAGCAGTTCGAAGCCGGACGAGAAAAAGGGCGAGCCAAACGACGGCAAGAAGGAAGGCGATGGCGACAAGACGTCTGACGTCGTCAAGCGGCCAACAGAACCCGATGCGCCAGCTAATCCCGACGAACTTGCCGTGACGCCAAACGAAGCTGGGATGCTGAAACTGAACTTTCAGGGACAACCCTGGCCAGACGTCATTCGCTGGTTGAAGAAGGTTTCCGGAAAGAGCCTCGACTGGCAGGAATTGCCAGGCGGCTATCTCAACCTGTCGACCCATCGCGAGTACACCGTCGACGAAGCTCGCAACATGATCAATCGGCACTTGCTGGCCCGCGGTTACACGATTCTGATTCGCGATGAGCTGATGACTGTCGAGAAGATTGAAAAGCTCAACCCGGCGATGGTGCCTCGGGTCACGGCGGCCGAACTTGATCAACGTGGCGACTACGAGTTCGTGAAAGTTTCCTTCACGCTCACTGCCCTCGTCGCCGCTCAGGCCGCTGAAGAGCTGAAGCCAATGCTCAGCCCCAACGGCAAACTGTTACCACTGACACAGACCAACCGCCTGGAAGCGATCGACTCAGTCATCAACCTGCGAGAGATCCGGGAACTTCTCACCGAAGAACAGTCTGGCGACGGAATCGAACGGCGCGTCTGGCAATTCTCTCTGGAGTATGTTCGGGCTGAAGACATCGTCGGACCTCTTTACGCACTGCTCGGCGAGCAGGCGCCAGCGACCGGAGGAGGTTCTCCGATGTCGTCTTCACAGATGCAGCAAATTCAACAACAGATGCAGCAGATGCAGAAGCAGATGCAACAAGCAGCCGGAAAAGGCGGTGGCGGTGCCCAGGAACAGAAGATTCAGATCGTCCCCGTCCCTCGTGAAAACGTTCTGCTGGTGACTGGACCGGCTGACAAAATTGCCACAATTGCGGACGCGGTCGAGTTGCTTGACCAAAAGTCACTGCGTTCCCAGTCAATTCTCGATTCGATTCAGCGGACCGAAGTCTACCGCCTGGAAAACTTTGATCCCGATGCCTTCATCGAGACCGTTCAGGAACTCGGAGGCCTGTCACCACTCACTCAGATTCGCGCTGACAAGACGCGCGGAGCAGTGATTGTCAGCGGCTCGAAAGTCGACCATCTCATTCTTGGTCAGCTCCTCGAAAAGATCGACGGAACAAGCCGGGAATTCCACGTTATTCCGCTCCGAAAACTGGATGCTGAATACGTGGCCGGTTCAATCAAGCTGATGATGGGTGAAGAGGAAGAAAAGAAGGAAGACACACGACGCAGTTACTACTTTAACCCGTACGGATCAAGCCGGTCAGACGAGAAGAAGTCGAGTGACAAGTTTACGATTGACGCCGACGTTGAATACAACCGGCTACTGTTGCGATGCTCGGAGTTTGAACTGGAGCAGGTGCAGGACCTGCTGATCAAACTGGGCGAACTGCCACAGCCCGGCGGAAATCCATCTCGTCGGCGCATCTTTGAAACCGGCGATCTTGAAGACTCGATGTTGCTGATCGAGCGGCTCCAGAAAGTCTGGCCATCGCGCGGTGCGAACGAGTTGAAAATTATCCCCCCCGTGGTCGAACCCAAAAAAGAGACCGTCGTCCCAACCGGCCCAATCTCGCCGGACGTGCTCGAACCGATCAAGCCGGCTCCCAGAAAAGACGATCAGAAACCCGTCAGCGACAAGCCTGTCAAAACAGCGAAACGGCCACACAGCAGAGAACCAAATCCGTTTCGTGCAAGCACACAGCCTCGATTCATGACAGCCAGCCAGTCTCAGGTCGTTGAATCAGAAGACACGGCAACTTCTGCCAACAAAGAGACGGCACCAGCTACGGACAGAGGTGCGGAAGCAGACACCAGCACTGCGGATGAGGCATTGCGGAAACTCGTCGAGCGAATCCGAGCAAAGCAGCAGGAAGCCAATCTCCGGCCAACTCCGACGCAAAACGGCGCGACAGCCCCAACCACTTCAGACCTGGCACCGATTCAAATTCGGATTGGGACGAAGGGCGAACTGTACGTCGAATCGGACGACACTGCCGCACTGGATCTGCTGGAAGAAGTGCTCGATGAATATGCCCCTCCCAAACGTGACTGGAAGGTGATTGAGCTGAAGTACCCACAAACCTGGGCATACGGCATCGAGGTCATTCTGAAAGACATTTTCAAAGAAGAAATTGACGCCTCAGAGAAGAATGAGGGCGGCATGCGATACAGCCCGTTCTACGGATTTTATCCCGGCAGTTCGAACGACAGTGGGCCTCGTCGGCTTTCCGCACGCAAGCCGCTGAAGATTATTTCCGATCGAGACTCGCACACGATTCTCGTCCAGGGCGCATCCGATGAGCAGTTACGAATGATTGAAGAGTTGATCGAGATTTACGATCGACCTCAGTCAACCGAAGCCCGCTCGATTCGCAAGACTCAGATCTTCAAGATCCGCTACTCGAAAGCCAATGTGATTGCGGACGCAATCAAAGAAGTCTACCGCGACCTGCTTAGTGAAAATGACAAGGCCCTGCAGGAAGCTCAGGGCAAGAAAAAAGAAGATCGCCCTTCCGAAAGAAGTTACACCTACATCTATGGCGGTGGAGACGGTAGCGAGGGAGAAGAACAGGACCAGCCGATTCGCTTCAAAGGTCTGCTTTCAATCGGCGTCGACGAAGCGGCAAATATCCTGATCATTTCGGCAACGGAGGGCCTGCTGGCGAACGTTGCTCAGATTGTCGAGCAACTCGACGAAGCCGCTCAGCCCAACTCGTCATTCAAGGTTGTGCAGGTCAACACTCGGGTCAACCTGCGGGAATTGCAGAAGAAGCTTCAGGGCATGCTCGCTCCCAGACCACCTCAACAGCAGAAGAATCAGAACGCCAAAGGTCAGCCACAGAATGGTGACAACAACAATCAGAACGGTGGCGAAAACAGCAAATAAGCTTTCGCTTCGAAACTATTTCTGCGGCGCCCCAATCGGCAACGGCCGGTGCCTGCTCACGAGCGAGCTTGCGGATGCCTGACGCAGGCATCATTCTGTGGTGAACCTTCAGAGTTCCAACAGTTCAAGTTGGACTTCGATCACTTCAGACAGCACGTCACTGCATGTCCCCAAAACATCCTTCTTCGCACTCGCGGCCAATGCCGTTGCTGGGCATTCTCAGCCTGTTCGCGGGCGCGGGAATGTTCTACACGACCGCACAACTCGCCGAACGCGCCGCAGAATGGAGTCTCTACGTCTGGGTGATCGGTCGCCTGATCGGCATCATCCTCATCCTGTGGGGCATCCGCCTGGTGGCTGGCCGGTTTGCTCGTGCCGGATCGAAAGTCAGCCGACTCAACCGCAACCGAGTCATGCTTCCCCGTGAAGGCATGATGTACCTGTTGATCATGATCGTCGCGTTCGTCGCGTCGCTGATTGGCCGGTCGAACATGCTCATGCTTGTCTTTTCGATCATGGCCGGCCCGTTCATCGTGAATGGGTGGGTTACATTCTCGCTGCTCCGACGTAATTATGTGGGCCGCATCGTTCCCCCGCGTGCGATGGCTGGCGAAACGATCTCGGTTGAGGTGACGCTCCAGAATCGAAAGCTCTGGTTCTCTTCCTGGTTGATGGTCGTTCGCGATCGCGTCGGGCGTTCCATCAACGACGGGTTGCCGGGCTCTTCCATTGAAGTCGGACTGGAACCAACAGTCCTGTTTGCCAGCGTGAAGCCCGGAACCGACCGAACAGCCAGCTACCAGCTTCGGTTAAACCGGCGAGGCCGATTTCTGTTCGGCCCGCTTGAAATATCAACACGGTTTCCGCTCGGGCTGGTTGAACGCGGCTTTGTTACGGACAAACACGGCGAGATGCTCGTCTACCCGCAGATCGGGACACTCAGCTCGCGCTGGTATCGAGAATCTCAACTGGCTGCCGAGATGATCGAGCGGCAGCAGACTCGGAAGGGCATGTTCGAGGACGAGTTTCATCACCTCCGCAATTTCCGTCCGGGTGACAGTCCGCGCGAAGTTCACTGGAGAACTTCCGCCAGGATGAACGAGCTGATGGTTCAGGAATTTCATCAGAGCCGCGACCAGGGATTGGTCGTGCTGCTCGATCTGTGGCAACCACCACGACCTTCCGAAGCCGACATTGAACGGGTCGAACTCGCGGTCAGCTTCACAGCAACTATCTGCATGGACCATCTGCGGCAGACTCGTGGCGTCGAACAGGTGCTGTCGATCTGCGGTCGAAAGTCGACGACCCTCCGATACACAACCGTCGGTCAGGCAGTTGAGTCGTTACTGGATACGCTCGCTCTGGTAGAAGGCGGACCTGCCGATGGACTGGCCCAGGCCGTGGCAGAAGCTTCGCAGTCAATGAATTCACTCGTCCGCTGCGTGCTTGTCACAACTCGACAAGACGATTCAGACCTGACGAAACAACTGGGGAACGACGGCCTGCCAAACCTGGAAATCATCCGCGCCAACCAGGAAGAACTCGCCCAGTGGTTCACGCTGGCAGGCTCTGTCCCGCCGTCGCAGGTTGGTGACAAAACAACGTCGTCCGCGAATACGGAGGTCGCCGCAGTATGAATCGGCACTTCCTGATCAGCATCTACGGGTTGACGGCGTTGTCCGGCGGAATGATTGCGTTCGCCGAAGAGATTCCGTTTCCCAGCGGTCTGACTCTGCCTCTGGCCATTCTGGCGTACTTTTTCAACGAGCGCGAACATCGGATTCGAATCAAGACATTCTGGGCGAACATCCTCGGAGTTGTCGCGTTCGTGATCGCCGCCACAGAACTGCTTGTCGCCGGCTTCAGCGAAGCAGGTTTTGCCGCTGAAGGTCGACTGCTGTCCGGGGCTCACCTGTTGTCCTACCTGGTGTGGATCGCTCTTTTCCAGGACAAGCACGGACGCCAGTACTGGTGGCTGCTGGCTCTGGGTGTCATGCAGGTGGCTGTCGGTGCGATTCTTTCTCACGATCCGTTCTTCGGAGTCATGCTGCTGTTTTACGTGTTCCTGTCACTCTGGACGCTGTCTGTTTTTTCGCTCTACCAGGCCCACTACGGCTTTGAAGTAGCAGGCCAGGTGTCTGCATCAGCCGCCCTTCCGGCTCCATCATCGCACGGCCCGGCGCCCCAGGTCCGTTTCACATTCGGACAGCCAGACGAAGTCCGAGGTGCCATTCAGTTGGACCCTGACGAGCAATGGGTCAACCGTCGCTTTGTACTTGGCGTTGTCGCGACTTCGCTCTTGTCGATCAGCGTGGGTGTAGTCTTCTTTGTACTGATACCTCGGCTGTGGGTCGGCAAGGAGTTCGACTTTGACGACCGGGCCGCACCGGGCTTTCGAAAAGTCACCGGCTTTACAGACGAAGTCCAGCTGGGCGAGATCGGCCAGATTCTCGAGAGCAACGAGCGAGTGCTGGAAGTTCGATTCTTCAGCGCTGAATCGATGAAGTCTTTGGATGTCGAAGAAACCGCCCGCAATCTAGGTTACGAAGAGCCGCTCTTCCGCGGTTCGGTCATGGGACGTTACGAAAACGGTCGATGGCACGTTCTGGAAGAAAGCCAGAACGTGACAGAACTCGTGCCGCCAAGACGACTCAACGATCAACTTATCCGCCAGCAATACATCGTGCATGACGGTTCAAGCAAGACGCTATTCGGTATGCACCCCGTCTTTGCAACCGAGTTCGGCAATGAAGAACTCATTCAGCCGGCGATCGACGTCGTCACTTCGATCCTCTTCCGCCGCGACGAAGACAAGAGCAAACGAAGCAAACTCGAATACGTACTCTTTGCCGGGACGCCACGAGAGAAATCAAGCCGCCCTTACATTTACGAACCTCGCAGCGGACCGGCTCGCCGAGCACGGCAGGCCACCATGCCTGAACTGTTGAAACTGCCTTCTGGACTTGATCGGTTGATTCAACTTTCCAGACAGATCGCAGATACCGTCAGTCCGTTTGAAGCGTCATCGGACCCGCCGGACGTTCGAATTGCCAGGCGGATCGAGCAGCAT
>JADHNX010000241.1 GCA_016779365.1 Planctomycetaceae bacterium | reverse complement strand
CAGCGACAAGCCCATCGTCCCCAGCGAACCAGCCTGCAACATCGTCCGACGATCGAGCCGATCGCAGAAGGACATCTGCTGACTGTTGAAGAGTTCGAGCATCGGCTCGCTCCGAAGTTCTGAATTCGTTACGCAAGAATATCGTGGACGACTTCGCCGTAGATGTCTGTCAAACGGAAGTCTCGACCGGCGTACTTATAGGTCAGCTTTTTATGATCGATCCCGAGCAGGTGCAGCATCGTCGAATGCAGGTCGTGCATGTGGACTCGATTTTCGACCGCGTAGTAGCCGTATTCGTCTGTGTTGCCGTACGCCATGCCCGGCTTAACTCCGCCACCGGCCAGCCAGGTGGTAAAGCCCTGCGGGTTGTGGTCTCGACCGTTTGTTCCCTGGGCAATCGGCGTTCGACCAAACTCACCGCCCCAGACAACAAGCGTGTCTTCCAGCATGCCGCGAGCTTTCAGATCCGCCAGCAGTGCGGCGATCGGCTGATCGGTCAGCAGCGCATTCTTCTGATGACCTGATTTCAGGTTGCCGTGCTGGTCCCATTTGTTGCCGGTTGAAACTTCGATGTATCTCACACCGGCTTCAGCCAGTCTCCGAGCCAGCAGACACTGCCGACCGAAGTTGTCCGTTTCGCCCTTCCCGACGCCGTAAGCATCCTGGACGTGTTTCGGTTCGCGAGCGATGTCCAGCACATCGGGAGCGGCATTCTGCATTCGGTAGGCAAGATCGACCGACTGAATTGCTCCCTCGATCCGCTCGTCTTTGCGGAGTCGTTTCAGATGATCCTGATTCATAGCCTGCAGCAGCTTGATCTGCCGCTGCTGCTCATCGGACGACAATCGCGAGTTACCGAGATACTCGATCTTCGCATCGCCGAGCGTTCCCGAATGTCCGACCGTCGTCGCCTGATGAATGGCCGGCAGAAACGCGCAGCCGTAATTTCGAGGTCCGCCGTGTCCGCTAGCCGGGCTGATCGAAACGAACGATGGCAGGTCCGGGTTGTCCGTCCCGAGTCCGTACGAAACCCACGCTCCCACCGACGGGCGGACCAGGTTGTCGCTCCCGGTGTGCAGCATCGAAACCGCCTGACCGTGCGACTGACCTCGGCTGTGCATCGAGCGAATGATGCACAGATCGTCGACGTGTCTGGCTGTGTGAGGCAGCAGTTCCGACACCCACTGGCCGCACTCGCCATGCCGGGCGAACTTCCAGGGCGACTTCAGCAGCTTTGGCGTGGCGTCAATCCTCGCTGCCTTTTCGAACGGAAGATCTTTGCCGTCATCACGATCGAGCAGTGGCTTATGATCGAACGTGTCCACCTGGCTGGGGCCGCCGTGCATAAACAGGAAGATCACACGGCGAGCTTTCGGCTCGTGATGCGGAGTCTGCGGCGCCAGCGAATTCTGACCAGCATTCGCAAATGCACCCGTCAGACCGTTCAAAGCCAGTCCGCCCAGACCAAGGGCAGAAACGTTCAAAGCATCTCGGCGGGAAAAACGTGTTGTCATGGCGGGACCACTGAGGGCGAGATGAGGGGAACCAGAAACAGCGTGGGCGCCGCCCACCAGCAAATAAAGCATTCTAGTATTGGTGGGCAGTGCCCGGACCGCTTCGGCGACTCATTCCAGCATACGGAATTCGGCTGAAGCGAACAAAGTGTGAATCAGTTGCCCGAGTGCCGACATCACTTTCGGACCACTCTTTGACTTATCGGCAGCCGCATCATCTGATCGTGTTGCTGCTTTGAGAAACTCTTCAGCTCGTTCAACCTCGGAGCTGGCCGGCTGTCGCGACAGAACCAGTTCGTACGTTTGCTCAATGATCGCTCGCACGTCAGCCGAGTTGTTGTCGTTTTTCATCTTTGCGACGGAAGAGCGGACTCGGTCAGCCGCAAGTTCGGCCTGCTCCATAACGAACGGGCTGTTCAGGAGCAGCAATGCCTGAGCGGGCACGTTGGTGACCGGTCGCCGACCAACCACCAGGTCCGGGTCTGCAAAGTCAAACACGGCCAGCATCGGCGGAAGCTGGGACCGAATAATCGGCAGATAGACGCTGCGGTGCAGAGTTTCCTTCCGTTCGATCTGCTTCTCGTTTGCCACATTCTGAGTTACGAGTGTCCCAAGACCTTCGACCGGCGAACCATCAGGCGACAGATCCAGCTGGCCACTAACGGAAAGGATCGAATCGCGAATTGACTCTGCCGGGATCCCTCGACGGTGAGACTTCCACAGCAGCCGGCTCTGCGGATCAACGTTCCAGGAAGCTTCGTTGTGCTGACTGCTCAACTGATAGGTTCGACTGAGCACGATCTGCCGGACCATTTTCTTCGTCGACCATCCGTCCTGCATAAAGTCAGCAGCCAGTCGATCGAGCAGTTCCGGATGAGTGGGTTGATCGCCGAGTCGTCCAAAATTGTCGACGCTGGCGACGATGCCCTGTCCAATCAGGTGATGCCAGATTCGGTTCACGAAAACTCGCGCGGTCAGCGGGTGCTCCGGACTGGCGATCCAGTCGGCCAGCTCCAGCCGACCACTCTGGTTTTCTGCAAACGTTGGCGCCGGCCCCGAGTAAGCGACCTGCAGGAAACCTCGCGGAGCTTTCGGACCAAGGTTGCGATGTTCTCCTCGAATGTTGATTTCGCAGTCGCCGATCTTGTCCGCCTCAGCGACGGCGATGGCAGCGGGCAACGGCGGTGGTGCGTTTTCGTCGAGTTTCTTCAGGTCCGCTTCGAGCTGTTTTTGCTGCTCCGTCGCGGCTTTCAGTTCGGCTTTTGTGGCTTTCAGTATTTCATCGTCTTCTGAGACTTCGTCGACGACCGGGTCGCCTTTCTCATCAAGTTCGATCAGCCGCACGGCGTCAACAATGACGTAACCAACCGTCCCGCGTGTCGACACAGTGATCACTGCCGGCTGGTCTGCATCAAACGGGAAGTGACCAAGCGACGCAAACATTCCGTCGATCGGCGCCTTTTTTTCCTGGTCGAGCGAAATTTCAACTTCAGCTTCCGCGTGTTTGATACTGATCGGAACATTGTCTGCGCGACCCGAAGTTCCGGAGTACGCCAGTTGCACGTCGTACTTCGCAGTGCGGGGAATCCTGACGGTGAACTCGGCCCATTTTTCACCTTTCTCCGACTTGCCATCATGAATATAGCCCACCCCGACAAACGGTTTAGAGTAGGTCGACTTCGTCCATGATCCGGTCAGCTTTGCCTCGGAGTCATCAACCAGCAGCGAGTTCGTATTTTTGCGAAGCAGCTCGATCTTTTTACCAAGTGTCGTCGCCTGGCTTTTCACATCCTTAATCGAGGCCTGCAATTCTTTCTTCGTTAATTCAAATTTCTCGACCGCAGCAAGGTGTTCCTCTTCAGCCGGAAGCTGACGTCGCGGCCAGGTGGAAACGTACTGCTGGCTTTCTCCCTGCAGCGTGCGAGTGCTTTTGAGAATTCCGGCCAGCGCGTAATAGTCCTTCGTCGGAATCGGGTCGAACTTGTGATCGTGGCAGCGGGCGCAGCCCAGCGTCACGGCCATGAACGCCTGCCCGATCGTGTTGAGCTGCTCATCAACGACGTCCATCGTCAGCTTCTCTTTGTCGCGTTCGCTGAGCATCTTTGTGCCGAGCATCAGGAATCCGGTCGCGACGATTCCTTCGCTCAGTTGTTCGTCGTTTTCGTGAGGCAGCAGGTCGCCAGCGATCTGTTCCCGCACGAACCGATCGAACGGCTTGTCACGATTGAACGAGTCGATGACGTAGTCGCGATACTTCCACGCATTGTGAAACGTGGCGTTGAAGTCCGCGCCGTTGGAGTCGGCATACCGAGCGACGTCGAGCCAGTGCCTGCCCCAGTGAACTCCAAACTGCGGAGACTCCAGCAGTCGATCAACGACCTTTCTCAATGCATCCTGTGAATCGTTCTGATAAGACTTCAGAAACTCGGCGACTTCTTCAGGGGACGGCGGCAATCCGATCAGGTCAAAGTAAACTCGGCGAAGCAGCGTTCGCGGGTCCGCATCGGCAACCGGCTTGAGACCTGCGGCTTCGAGTTTCTGAAGCACGAATGCATCGATGTCTGACTTCGGCCATGACTTGTCCGAGACCTCTGGCCGCTCGTGATCAACGATTGGTCGGAACGCCCAGAACTGCCGACCAGCGTCGAGATCGATTGTCCGCTGAGGTTTGATAACCCCCGGCGCCGGGCTGTCCGTCCGGGGGTCCGGCGCGCCCATCTCGACCCAGCGCTCAAAGTCCTTGACGACGTTGGCAGGAAGTCGACCGGCGGGCGGCATCTCGACGCCGTCGTACCGCAACGCTTCGATCAGCGGACTTTCGTCCGGCTTGCCAACAATGATCGCGGGGCCGGAATCACCACCCTGCAACAAACCCGCCGCCGAATCCACCAGCAGGCTGCCTTTGATTTCTTTCGACTTTGCCGAGTGGCATTCGTAGCAATGCTCGATCAGCACCGGCCGGATTTTTGCTTCGAAAAATTTGAGCTTCTCGGGTTCAATTTTTTCACCATCGGCACGCAATTCTGCTGCGTCCGGGAGAAAAATCAGCGTGCAACAAAACGCTGACAGAACAAACCTTCGCAAAAGTGTCGGCATGAGAATCATGTCTCGTTCTGGTTGAAGAAACTCGCGGGACACCATGAACTCCGAATTAACGAAAAACACCCGCTCCCGCAAAGTGTGCGGAAGCGAGTGTCGTGTCACAACGAATCTTTTGGTTACACGCGAGGAATATCGAACCCTTCTCGACGTTCCCGAGCGATGAACGATGCTGCCTGATCGTCGCCGATGATCTGCTCGGTCTTCGGATCCCATTTGATCTTTCGACCAAGACGTCCGGCGATGGCGCTCAGGTGGCAGGCGCTCATGGCCTGGACGTGAGAGAACACGTCGGAGACCGTCAGGCCGCCTTCGGCGATGCAGCGGTAGAAGTTGTTCTTGTGACCTTCTGCCGGCTTACCTTTGTAAAGCTCGACCAGTTCCTTCTCGCCGAACTGATCCTTGTCCCAGTTTTCTTCGATCGGCTTGCCGACGATTTTGCCTCGATTCACAAAGATGCGGCCCTTCGTTCCTTCGAACGTGATGCCGTTGTCGCCTCGGCTCGTGACGTCCATCACGACGCCGTTCGCAAAGGTGTTAATGACCGAGAAGTCGTGCGACGTGTTATAGCAATCGTCGACGACGGCGTAGCCGTCTTTGTACTCAACAGGATGCTTGACGTCGGTTCCGTCGATTTCGACTGGGCCCTGTCCTTCGCCGTTCTGACCGAGAGCCCACATCGCGATATCAACGTGGTGAGCACCCCAGTCGGTGAACTTGCCGCCCGAGTATTCATACCACCAGCGGAATTCGTAGTGGCAACGTCTTTCACGATACTCGACGGGCTGCACCTGGCCCTGCCACATGTCCCAGTTGAGGTTTGCAGGAACTTCAGCAACCGGAAATGGTCCACCGGTCGGACTTCCGTTGATGCCGACGGTCACTTTGGTGATGTCGCCGAGCAGTCCTTTCTGGACCATGTTGACGGCTCGGAGAAACTTGTCCTTCGTGCTGCGCTGTTGAGTCCCGACCAGAAACGCCTGCTTGGGGTACTTCTTGCAGGCGTTGCGGATCAACTGGTTTTCTTCGAGCGTCAGCGTCAGCGGCTTCTGACAGAAGACGTGCTTGCCGGCCTGCAACGCTTCGATGGCAATCTTCACATGCCAGTGGTCTGGAGTGACGACGCTGACAACGTCGATGTCGTCCCGCTCCAGAACCTTGCGGTAGTCGGCGTAAGCGTCTGCTTTGCCCTTCCCAATCCGGTCATGATTCTTCGCGCGATCCGCGTGTTTCGAATCGACATCGCAAACCGCCAGCACGTCGCCGAAACCCGCGTGTCCTTGAGCGTCGCCGGTCCCCATGCTGCCAACTCCGATGCAGCCGATGCGCGGTCGCGAGTTGGCTTCGTTGTTGGCAAAAGCGGGAGTGCTCCACGGAAAGTACGGAACCGAAGTCGCTGCGGCGGCGAGGGCGGACGTCTTCAGAAAGTCGCGTCGGTTAGCTGATGGTTTTGTCATCTTGCGTTTCTATCCTGAGATTGAAAATTGAGGCAGGCATGTGGCGATACTGTTTACAACCGCCGCCAGCGGGTCAGAAAACGAGTTGCGAATTGTACCCAGAGCAGAGGCCCGGCTTCCAGGCGACCGCTGAGTCGCCTTGCGCTTTCGATCTGACGCTACTGCCGAACCGGCAAACCGCCCTGAACTCGGTCGAGGTCTACCTGTCGCAGATTCGGGTCGAGTTGCATCTGCCAGGTGGCTACCGGAATTGACGGGTTCACCTCGATGTCGCCGATGGTCATCGTCATCCGCGAGCCGGCTTCCGGACAATTCAACACGATTGTTCGAGGCAGCATGACTCCGGCTGATGGCTGAAAGTTACTCATCCTGGCGCTGGCGATGAGTTTGTTGCCGGCATCGTAGAGGCTGTGTTCGACGATCTGTCCCAGAGCCAGGTCGACAATCATGACGCGCTCGACCGGTTGTCCCTGCACGTAGTCTGCGGAAACCAGTTTTGCCTGGTCGGGAGTTTCGGGATCTCGCAGGACCTGGACGGTTGACGGATCGATCGGGATGACGCCCAGAGCTTCCATCAGCCAGCCCGGCGGAAACGGAATCGGCACGGCCTGTTGTCTGTCGAGGCCGTCGTGAGAACCGGTCAGCACGATGTCCGGCTCGTTGGCTCTCATCCAGAACCAGAAGCGGTCGCTGTTTGACCCGAAGTCAACTTCCGTGCCGCGGATCGATCTCGCCGAGAAGCGAAGATTCTTTGGACTTTCGACACTGACATTCGCTGAGAGACTGGGAGCGATCGCCCCCGAGCCGCTGGCTTTGATGCGGACGTCGGTCGATCGCCAGGCAACAACCTGCGAACGCTGCCGGTTGAGGTGTTCGATGATGTCGTCCGGAGTCGCGTCGGACATCAATACTCGCGGTGGTGGCGAGGTTGTTTTTCGAACAACCCAGTCTTTGAAGGCACAGCCGGGCAACGTTGTGAGAACACAAACAAGAGCAATGACGACACTGACTCTGCTGGAGATTTTACGACGAGGTGTCATGTCAGCCCTTCCCTGGCCCATTCTTCGATCAAGCGTCCGTTTGATCGACTTTGTCGTCCGTTCGTCTTGTTCTGCTAAATCAGCTCGGCTTCAAGCTGAGCGTTCAATGTCGCCTGGAGGTTGGCGATTTCCTGTTCGTCGAGATCCTGATCGGCAACCTCGTACGGTCCTTCGCTCTTGCTGCCGATGACCTGCAGAAATTCGTTTCCATCTTCGTCCGTTCGTTGCCCGTCGAGTCTCAACCGCCGCTTCTGAAGCAGCAGCAACGCCAGCACATAGTGCATCTGGTCGTGCGCCGGATTCGGGTCTTCGCTGAGCTGCTCGAAGTACCGCATCAACGCTTCTGTATCGATGACCTTTGGTTTGGGAGTGTCGTCCGGCACGACCGCCAGCCACTCTCCCACGCTGTCTTCCGGCGGCCCTTTCCAGCCTGCTTCCGAATAGTCGAGCCGCAGCAACTCACCGTTTCGATCGACCAGCACACTGTGACAGGT
>JADHNX010000240.1 GCA_016779365.1 Planctomycetaceae bacterium | reverse complement strand
ATCCTTCGCATGGATCCGCTTCAGAATAAGACTTTCTTCCGGCTTACCAGGCACGACGACTGGACCAGACTTTCCACCCTTGAGAATCGACTCGACAGTCCGCAGGTCAAGGTCCGCTTCCTGTCGCCGCGCGCCGTGACAGACAACGCACCGTGTGTAGAGGTAGGGCAAGACGTCGTGTTGAGTGATGGTAGTTTCAGATTCCGTGGAAGTTGATTTCGCTCCGGTCGAAATCCAGCGGCGGATGATCTCTTTCTCAGACTCCAGCAGACGCTCCTCGCCTTCAGGTGGCATGTCGCCACTTTCGATCATGATCCACAGCATGCTTTCGTCGAGCGACTCGACTATGGCAGACTCTCCAGACTCGCCACCTTTGCGCACGCCAGCCATCGTTGAAAGATCGAGCCCGCCTTTGACAGCCTGAGCGTTGTGACACTCGGCACAGCGAGACTTGAAGATAGGCAGAATGTCTTTTTCAAAAACCGGCGAGTCAGCAGCGCGGACGGCGACTGATTGGGTGACTCCGCAAGGAAGGATCACTAAACAGACCATCGCCCGAAGGGCTCGGTAAATAAGTTCGGACATGAGGAACCGTTGGATGAGAGCCGAGGCGGGATTCGATGCAGGTCCAACAGTGTTCCATAGACGGACGTTGATGGCAAGATTTCGTCCTGTCCGAAGGAGCTTATTGACTGCGGATCAGCAAAATCGGCCATCATTCTGCAGGAGTCGCTCATCGGCAACGGGCTCGATATCCACGGTTTTTGTGGGTGCTGCGTCGTCTGAGCCCGTGCGTTCGCAATGTTGACGCTGGATACCGAATGGTCGCTGCCCCGCTATTCTCTGCTCTCTACTTCAGTGCATTCAGAAAAGCGTCGTATCGAGACTGCACATCGTCGACTGACGGCTTGCCTCGTCCGACGATCACCCGGTACTTCATTTCAAGCGGTGTGTCGGCCTTGAGTGTCGTCTTGAAAAACGTTCCGAAGCGACCGTAAGGACGCTCTGAGAACAACGATGGTTTGGGGAGATTTGGATTGTCGAAGTACTCGACGGTGTATCGCTGGCCTTTGAGTTCGTAAGACAGAGCGAACCAGCCGAGATTGATATGAGCTGGCGGGTTGCCTTTGTCGCCGACCTGAATCGCGGCCTCGCCCTGCGGAAACGTTTTCGGTCGCAGGTATGTCCCGCCGTTTGAATCGGCGACAGGCTGATCGGCTCGGAACTGAAAGCCCGCGTGCTGGCGGTCGCCGTCCAGGGTGATGTCGCCGCGCCGGCTTTCCAGCTTCGTTGACCAGTCGATCTGCCATCCTTCGGTGGCAGGTTCTTTGCTGACGGAAACGGTGCGCCATTCGACGATCACTGGTTTGCCTTCGGCGTCGTTCCAGTGAATCTCCGCCGTCATTGATCCGTGATCCTCATTGGCTGAGAGGTCTACAAACTTCACATGACGCAGATGTGCTCCTTTGGTGCAGTGCCAGAAGTCGAGCGATGTGCCTTCGAAACCGGTCTTGTTCCAGCCGATGTACAGGCCACGATGATGCGTGTACTTGCCGTGTGGCCCTTTCGTGATGATCGTCTTCGAACCCGGCCCGTAGACATGGTGAAAGACTTTGTAGGTCTCGTGTGCCCGCGTCTCGTCCGAAGTGTCGTACGCGTACATGTATCGAATGACTGGCTGGTCACCGAAAAGCAAATCAGCAGTGCCAGCTTCCTCGTCATTGTCCCAGTGGAATCCAGCTTTGTTGTTCGCAGTAGCCGAAGCGACTGCCCCAAAGAGAACAGCACTCAACACGGTTAGATTCGCGATCGAACGGAGCGGTGACATGGTTGATTCCTCGTATTTTTATAGTAAGTCGACGTCAGCATTTTGGGACAGAGTGCGTAGGTTGTGACAAGCGCAGCTTCGGCACAACAGAACGACAGAGTTTCGAACTATGGAGCCGGTGGTTCGCTCGTCTCGACCTACCTCGCCGCTCGCTGGCGGTAGTACTTCAGGCCGGGGAGAAAGAAGCTCAGGCCGGCGACGACTCCGTAAAGTGAGATGCTGAAGTCGGGCAGGTTTGTTTGAGGGATTACCGCCATCACTCCACCGGTCGCGAACAGGGCCGCCGCCTGAATGTAGAATCGACCGTTCAGCAGGCTCGCTTTGACCAGGAACACCATCCCGCTGACCAGACCGATGACCGGCGAGAGTTGCAGAACTTTCAGGCCCATTTGCCACTCGACAAAATACAGCAGCGTGCTGACGATCATGCTGCCGGCCCAGACGTGGACGATCTGGCGTTCGACGAAAGTGACTGGTCCGGCTCGGCGGCGCAGGTTGTAAAAGATGACCGCCCAAATCCCGAGTCCCACACACCAGATGCTCATGTACGGCCAGCGTGACGACGTTCCCGTTGCGGTGTCTCGCCACTGCAGAAAATTAGTCAGCAGACACAATACCAGGACTACCACGCTGTGCAGCATCCAGAGGATGCCCCAGTTTTCAAGGACGGATGCGTGATGCGTTTCCCGGAACGCTCGGCTCAGCACGTCTGTAAACTGCGACGATCTTGCGGAGATTGGTTCGTGATTGAGCCATGCTTCCAGGTCGTCAGCCAGCGCTGCCGCGTCCCGATACCGCAGGTCGGTTGGCTTCTGCAGACACTTCATCGCGATCATCTCAAGATCGGAATCAGCGCCAGGGTTGAGAACTCGCGGCGGGACAGGCTCCTGCTCAAGCACCATTAGAATTGTGTCGACGGGGCTGGCCGCCTGAAACGGAGGCCGACCGGTCAGCGTCGCGTAAAGAATCGCTCCCAGGCTGTAGACGTCTGACGCTTCTCCGATCTGGCCTCGCTGCCCGGCAGCCTGCTCTGGAGCCATGTAACTCGGCGTACCGATGATCGCCCCGGAATTCGTCAGCGTTTCGAAATCTGCCGCCGCGGTTCCTTCAGCACTTTGAGACTGGCCGATCGGCTGGATTCTCTTGGCGAGTCCGAAGTCCGTCACAAACGGCCGGCCGTCTTCATCAATGAGAATGTTGGACGGTTTGAGATCTCGATGCAGCACGCCGTTGCGGTGAGCTTCCGCGACGGCGCGGCAAACGGGAATCAGCAGACGAGCAGCTTCACGAGAGGGCAGGGGACCGTCTGCAATCTTCCGGCCAAGCGTCGTGCCCTCAACATACTGCATGCTGAAGAACGGTTGCCCGAGATGTTCGCCGACCTCGAAGACCTGCACGATGTTCGGATGGTTGAGCCTCGCCGCTGCCTCGGCTTCCGCACGAAAACGAGCCACGTCTTCGAGAGACGCCAGTACCCCTCGCAGGATCATCTTCAGTGCAACCTGCCGATCAAGACTCGTCTGCCGAGCACGATAGACAACTCCCATTCCGCCGCGACCAATCTCCGCCGCCGGTTCGTAATCATCGAACGGTTCCGGCAACGGCACGTCGCCCTTGACCGCTTCACCACGAGCAGTGGTCGGCACGCCGTCGCCCGCAAGATCATCCAGCACGCCTGAGAAACTCGCAAAGCCCTCCGCCAGGATCATCGTCGCCCAGAGTTCCCGCAACTCCAGCTCAAGGTCCGAGTTGTCACGAACGACCGCCTCCAGATCCGGCTGCCTGCCGTCTCGCGATTCCAGCGCAAGTCGATCAAGCAGTTCCGCCAGTCGTTCGTCTCGATCGGTCATTGCGAAACCCTACTTTGGAGACAGTCCCGAAATAACTTCCCGATTTTGAACTTCGTCATTCCCGCGCAGGCGGGAAACCAGAGCACTAAGGAACGCGTTTAAATTAACTTCCTGAAGTGGCGCCGCACTCCGTGCGGCAGGCCCCGGTTGGGCTGACGCGACGGAGTCGCGTGCCACTGTAAAAAGGAAAATTGTTCTCGACACGTTCCTGACTAGAACTGGATTCCCGCCTGCGCGGGAAAGACGGAACTTTCCGCTCTAACCACAATCGGAAAGTTGAATCGAGACTAATCCTTTACCAATGCTGCGTGGTGACCAGTAATGCCCAAATTGATTCGGTACAGGCCGCTGCCGGCGGTGACGTAGAGGGTTTTCTGCTGATCGTTTCGTCCGAAGACGCAGTTGGTCGGCAGGATGGGCGTCTGGATATAGGCCAGTTCGTGGCCGAACGGGTCGAAGACGACGATGCCGAAGCGGCTTTGGGAACGGACAGCGGCATAGATGTGGCCTTCCTTGTCGACCGTCATGCCGTCAACGCCGGTTTCGTTTCCGAAGTTGTGCAGGACCGTTTTTGCTCCGAGCGAGCCGTCATCGTTCACGACGAACGCGTTGAGTGTCATGCGACCGGGAGTGGCCGGTTCTTTGTCGAGGTCGGCCGTTGCACTGCCGTTGTCGGTTTCCGCGACGTAGAGTGTTTTCTGATCGGGAGACAGCATGACTCCGTTGGGCTTGTCGATTGCCTGAGTGGCGACTTGAAGTGTGCCGTCCGGGTCGAGACGGAAGAGATTGAACCTGTCGAGTTCCAGCTTCTCAGGCCCGACGTATTTCGGATCGCTGAAGTAGACTCGGCCCTTGCGGTCAATGACCAGATCGTTGGGCGAGTTGAGCCGCTTGCCTTCGAACTTCGAAACGATCGGCGTGACCGAGCCATCCGGCAGAAATTCAACGAGTGCTCGATGCCCTCCCAGCGGTGACGCACAGCAACCGATCAATCTGCCGTCTCGAGTGAACATCAGCCCGTTGCCCATGCCGCTGTCGGGGCAGTGGACGGTGATCTTCTTTGTCTTCGGATCGAACTTCATGACTCGAGCCGGGCCAGACTCGAACGGCTGCGCGAAATCGCTGAAGTAAATGCAGCCATCCGGACCCGCAGCAGCGCCTTCGGTAAACCCGCCGTCTTCCCACAGCGTTTCGAGCTTCGCTCCGGCAGGAACGATTCGCGAGTCGCCTGAAATAGCGAGGTCAGCCGCATGGCCACCGGCCAGTGAAGCGTTAATCAGCGCGCCAATCGTCAATGCCGTGATCAGTTGAGTCATCTCAGGATTCCTCCGTCTTGCTGGTTAGCAGTTCGAGTGCAGTTTCTCCGTCCGACACGTTACGCGCCAACCTATCAGCAACAATCGTGTCGATGAAGAGCTGGCTGGCGTGAAACATCAGCATGGGAAACACGGCGAACGGTACGGGCAGGCCATCGACCACACTCGGCCCACCGAAGACCGCAGGGTCCGTTGCCAGGTAGACGCCGATGGGCAGAGTTTTCTGGCTTCCGGCGAACGATGCGGCGATGCGGTCTCGACGGTCAAAACGGAAGATACCGCCGCCAAACCAGGCAACGGCCAGAGCGACAACATGCATCGCCACGCAGCACGCCCAGACGAGCAGGACTGCCGTGAGCTGCGTTCCGATGTTCACCTTCTGAAGCTGGACTCCGCCCCCGACGGCACTCAGGAAAACCAGCATCAGAATGCACGATTGAGCGACGACTCCGATGGGTGTTTTGTTCCGTGTGGCGAAGTCGGCGACTTTCTTTGGAATTCTCAGTGCCTGGCCGAGTAACGTCGGGATCAACACAACGAGCACGAGTCGCTTCGCGAGATCACCAGCATCAAGACTTACCGATTG
The DNA here is from genome assembly GCA_016779365.1 of Planctomycetaceae bacterium. Lineage (GTDB taxonomy): Bacteria > Planctomycetota > Planctomycetia > Planctomycetales > Planctomycetaceae > JABMPE01. Next base: position 2,026 of record JADHNX010000240.1, on the reverse strand, counting down.
TGAAGTACCAAGGTTCAGCCAGAACGGCGTCAGAGCAAAACACGCTGTGTTGGTAACCAGCGTTGTCAGCAGCGAAACCGCGTCGTTGCCGCCCGCTTTGCGAGTCCACACAGACGCGGCGGCCAGAGTGCACGGCGTCGTTGCGGCGATCATCAGCCCGATGCGAAAGTCGGGAGTCAGCTGAAATCGCATCAGAAAAACGCCAAGAATCGGCAACAGCCCAAAGTTCACCAGGCAGGCCCATACGACGGGAGCAGGAGCTTTGAACGACGCTTTCAACTGCTGGCTGTTCAGGCTGAAAGCCATCAGCAACAGAACGAAAGCGGTCAGCGGTCGGGTTGGAACCAGAGATTTGAAGTTCTCGACGGAGTCCGGAGAACTCTGCGAACCGATTACCAGCCCGGACGTGATCAACGTCACCAGAGAAAGCAGGAACCAGCGGCGTTTCGCAAAGTCGAGCATGGATTGGTTTCTGGCAGGCTAAATTTTTCAACCACGAACGACGCCAAATACACGAAAGGACATGCCGTAAGGTTGTCGGAAACTTTCGTGTATTTGGCGTCTTTCGTGGTTGATCAATCTTTGGGTTTCTGAAGGTGCTGAACCCAGGCGGGAGGGATGTTGGGGAAGATCCAGTCTCGGCGGATTCTTTGTTTCGAGCAGTAGTCGCTCATGGTTTTGTCGATGGCCTTCAGTCGAGCTCGTTCAGACTTTGCTCCGATGCGAGTCCGGATCGAACGAACGAATTGATACTCGAAGTAGGACAGGATTCCGCCCGGCAGCAGATGTTTGAAGTAGTGCTCGAAAATGTCGTCAACCAGGTCGGCCGGGAAGTTGTTCAGCGGCAGGCCGGAAATCACAAAGTCGTACGGCCCGTCGGAAGAGAACTCCTGAAGCGGTGCGACGTGGACTGTTGATTGTTCGGCGACGCGGTTCCAGACCGGGTCGTTTTCGAAACGCAGCTTCAAATGGTCGGCGAAAGCTTCGTTGAGTTCGACGAGATCAAAGCGGTCGTGCTCGCGGATGTGCTTTACGATGGTGCCGGTGACTGCTCCGGTTCCTGGTCCGATTTCGAGAACTCGGACCGGGGCAGCGTCGGCTGGTCTTGCTCGCAGGTAACGGGTCATCGACCGGGCCAGGAAGCGGCTGCTGGGAGCGATCGCGCCCGTTGTTTCGAATCGTTCTCGAAACTGGCCGAAGAACGTCGCGTACTCTTTGAGTGATGTCATTTACCAGCGGACGAGTAAGAGGACGGATAAACCGGCAGCAACACCAGTTTTTCAATGACGAAGAATCAGCCGTGTGCCACTCTGGCTTTGCCAGTGCGGAGTTTCCTGAAGCCACCGATGACACGCAGCACTGGCTTCGCCCAGTGGCACACCTGCGTAACACAGATTGGAATTGGCCGACCAGACGCTGCTGGGTTACCCGCAGCGTTCCTGAGCTGCCTGGGCAGCCTGCCGCACGATATCGACTCCCACCATGTCGCTCCAGGCAGTTGTCAACTCTTGAAAAACCGGACCGGGCCGACCGCTGCCGATTGTCTGCTCGTTGAACTTTGTGACTGGCAGCAGGCAGCAGGTGGTTGACGACGTCATCGCTTCGTCGGCATCTGCGAGGTCGTTGAACCTGAGAGCTGACTCCTGCCACGTGAAGCCTAGCTCTGTAGCGATTTCTCTCAGAACTCTCTGACTGATTCCGCCGAGAACGAGATCAGCCGGAGGTGTGAGGATCGTTCGGTCTCTGACGATGTAGAAATTCCCGGCGGCTGTTTCTGTAATCAGTCCGTCCGGCGTCGACAGCAGAGACGATGCGTTCGGAAAGCGGTCGCGAGCCTGTTTGTCGGCGAGGAACCAGTGGAGCCGGTTTCGGTGCTTGGCCTGGGGCGCGACGGATTCGTTGGGCCAGGGCAGCACATCCACCGACGCCAGTTGCTGGCCGGTTGTTTGTTTCTCAGCCCAAAGTTCGAACGGCAGCGGAAAACTGTGAATACAGACTGTGCCTTGCGACACAACACTGCGACCAG
>JADHNX010000239.1 GCA_016779365.1 Planctomycetaceae bacterium | reverse complement strand
CGCGCCGAGCAGGTCGTCGTCTTCCAGCATCGTCGTTGTCGGCAGAATAATGTCCGCGCATCGGGCGGTGTCGGTCAGGAATGAATCGACGACGACGGTCAGTTCGCGAGTTTCCAATGCCTGCTTGACGGTTTCAGACTCAGGCAACATGACGACAGGGTTCGCGGCGGTGACCCACACCATTCGAATTGGCGGATCGTGGGCGGTGAGGATTCCCGGACCGAACAGCGGTTCTGGAATTGTTCGCGGAGCGACGGCTTCGCCCTGAAGGAACGAGTAGTCGAAGGCTCCTTTTCGGGCGAAGCAGTACGAGACTCCGCCGCCGGGAACGCCGAGATTGCCGGACACGGCGGCGAGTGCGTCGATTGCTCGTACGGTGGCGGCTCCGTTTGCCCGGCGCTGCATGCCCCACCCGGCGATGATTGCCGACGGACGGTCTGAGTAGCGACTGGCCAGTGAGGTAACTTCGTCCGGCGAGACGTCGGCCTCACGGGCCCACTGTTCGATCGTTTTTGAGCAGGCCAGAGATCTGTACTCGTCGAAATTGTCGCAGTACGAATCGGCGGACGGATCGACTTTCCCGTTTTCAAACAGCCAGCAGGCAATGCCCATCGCAAGTGCCGCGTCGCCTCCGGGGCGAGGCTGAACGTACTCATCGCAAAGCTGGGCTGTCTGGTGGTAAACGGGGTCGATCAGGATCAGCCTCGCTCCGTTCTTCTTAGCCTGACGCAGAACTGGAAGAAGATGCACCTGACTGGTGTAAGGATTCTTTCCCCAAAGGATGATCGTTTTACTGTTCAGCAGGTCGAAGATGTCATGGCTGTCGACCGTTCCGAAGTCGAGTTGCTGAGCAGCGTCTCCAGCTCCCGTGCAGACGTCGCCCGTCTTGGTTGTTACCGGGCCGAACCTTTCGAAAAAGTAGTCGGTGACCAGCTTCATCATGCCCATCGATCCACCGCAGCGATAATGCATGATGGATGCCGGGCCGGATTCTGATCGAAAACTAAGCATTGAGTCGGCGAGTCGATTGAGAACGCTTTCCCAGGATGCTGGGCGAAAGTTATTGCCGTCTCTCACCAGCGGTGTCGTCAGCCGATCGGGCGAGTATTGCCGCTCCAGAAACCGGCTGGTTCGATGGCAGAGGAATCCTTTGGTGATGGGATGCTCGGGGTCTCCGGCGATCTTTGTGATGCGGTTGTTCTCGACCGTCGCCACGATGCTGCAGGCGTCGCCGCAATCGCGGTTGCAGGCCGTCTTGACCGTTCGGTGCGTTGACGCGTCGATCATGCTGAATCCTTGCGAAATTCCTGTATGAGGCAATCTCTGATTCTGAACCTGGCCTGGTCTTTGCGACTCTGCGCCTTCGCGTGAGAATTCTATCCAACTATCGAGCAAGCAGTGCAGGCCGTTCGAGATCCTGTTGCCTCGTCATTCACATCAAAGAAAAGGGCTCGCGTGAAGGCGCATTGATGGGAAGGAAAGGCTGGGGATCAGAAGCCGGCTTCTCTCAATGGCAGGTAGCTGTACTCTGTATTTGCGCTTGAGATCACGGTTGCGATGGTTAGGTTCGGGAATGAACTGGATTCTGGCTGCGTGGCGACGAGAGGTCCAGCGGCCTTCGGTCTGACAGACGTACGGTTGCAGCCGACCTGGGCGGCACTGGTTGCATCGTAGATTCATCGTCCGTAATGATGCGGTTCTGAATTCGGCGATGGTTAGCCGTGAAAAATGCAACTCCTGTTATGGATATTGGAATAGACGAATGGCGAATTCTGATTGCCGGAGCATCGACGCAAGTTCTGTGTTGAGTCATGTGGTGTCGAAGTTTCTGAGCGTCGTGATGTTGAGCGTGCTGATCGGCAGTGCCGCTCGTGCGGAAGACCTGGGAACACTCAGCGGGCGGGTTGTCTTTAAGGGGAAGCCTCCCGTCGCTGAGAAGCTTGACCTTAACAAGGACATCGCCATTTGTTCGAAGACTCACCCGCTGGATGAAGAATTGCTGGTCAATGCACCGGATGGCGGTCTGGCAAACGTCGTTGTCTGGCTTGAGCTTGAGAAGGGGCAAATGCTGCCTGAGGTCGTTCTGCCGAAGGAACGCCAACTGCCGGTCGAAGTCGTGATGACGAACAAAAACTGCCGCTTCGAACCCCACATTGCGGTTTTGACGACGAAGCAGACGCTGGTGCTGGGGAACGACGACCCGGTCGCTCACAACACGCTGGCCAACCTTTTTTACAACACGCCGTTCAATGAGGCGATCGGCACCGGAGCCACGGTCAAAAAGAAGCTGACCAAAGTGGAGCGTCGACCGGCTCAGGTTTCCTGCCCGATCCATGCCTGGATGAAAGGCTGGGTCGTGGTGAAGGATCATGGCTACGTTGCGGTCAGCGATGTACACGGTCACTTCCAGATCCGCGATTTACCTCCGGGCGAGTGGACGTTTCAGTTCTGGCAGGAAAAAGCCGGTTACCTGTCGAAGATGGAGCTGAAGTCCGGGATGGTTGAGGACAAAAAGGGCATTTACCGGTTGACGGTTAAGCCAGGGAAAAACGATCTTGGCGAAATTTCGGTCGATGCTTCGCTGTTCGAATGACCTGACCGGTTTGGTATCTCTGAAAACGACAGAAATTCGGATTCGTGTTGGGTTTCTCGGATTCCGGCAACTGGTGTCGCCGATGGGCAAGTCTTTACAATCCACCGCAACGCAGCCGTAATGAAGCGTAGGTGAAGTAAACGAACCATCACACGGCAAGCGTCGTGCAGCATAACGAATCGATCAGTCTCGAAATCAGACTCCGGAGAAGAACGAAATGGCAGGGACGAACGCCTTCGGCGCGTTGGCAACACTGAAAACGAATGGCGGAGACGTCCAGTATTATCGTCTGAAGAAGCTTGCCGAGGACGGACTTTGCGATCTGGATTCGCTGCCGTTTTCGATCCGGGTGCTGCTCGAAGCATGTCTTCGTAACGAAGACGGCTTCGTCGTCAGCAAAGATGATGTGACGGGACTGGCGAAATGGGATGCGGCCAACGTGGCTCAGGTTGAATTGCCGTTCAAGCCGGGCCGAGTCGTGCTGCAGGACTTCACCGGCGTGCCGGCTGTTGTTGACCTGGCGGCCCTGCGGTCAGCCATGGTTCGCATGGGCGGCGACCCAAAGAAGATCAACCCGCTGGTTCAATGCGACTTGGTGATCGATCACTCTGTGCAGGTCGATCAGTTTGCGTCGAGTGGGTCGTTGCAGTTCAACGTCGACAAAGAGTTCGAGCGGAATCAGGAACGCTATGAATTTCTGCGTTGGGGCCAGCAGGCGTTCAACAACTTCCGAGTCGTGCCTCCAGCGATCGGTATCGTCCACCAGGTTAATCTGGAATACCTGGCAGAAGTCGTGCTGACTCGCGACGGTGTCGCCTTTCCGGACAGCCTGGTCGGAACGGACAGCCACACGACGATGATCAACGGTCTGGGTGTTGTCGGCTGGGGTGTCGGCGGGATCGAGGCCGAAGCGGTCATGCTTGGTCAGCCGATTTACATGCTCACTCCGGAAGTGGTCGGCTTCAAGCTGACCGGCAGGCTGGCTGAAGGGGCGACAGCCACGGACCTCGTGCTGACAGTGACTCAGACATTGCGTGCTCACGGTGTCGTCGGCAAGTTCGTCGAATTCTTTGGTCCCGGACTGAGTGCTCTGAGTCTTGCCGACCGAGCAACACTGGCGAACATGGCTCCTGAATACGGCGCGACGATGGGCTTCTGCCCGGTCGATGAAGAAACGCTGAATTACCTGCGAAAGACAGGCCGTAAAGCCGAACTGGTCGATCTGGTCGAGCGTTACACAAAAGAGCAGGGGCTCTTTCACACAGCCGACAGCCCCGATCCGAAATTCACCAGCACGCTGGAACTCGACATGAGCACGGTCCTGCCGTCGCTTGCCGGTCCAAAGCGTCCGCAGGATCGAATTCTGCTCAGCGATATGAAGTCAGCGTGGCAGCGGGATCTCAAAGGTGTCTTCAGTCGCAATGAACCAGTTGCTTCGCAGAAGGTCGACGACCCGGAGCAGCCTTCCGAGATCAACGATGGCTCGGTCGTCATTGCAGCCATCACAAGCTGCACGAACACAAGCAACCCATCTGTCATGATTGGTGCGGGGCTGGTCGCTCGAAATGCAGCTGCGAAGGGGCTGACTCGAAAGCCGTGGGTCAAAACAAGTCTCGCGCCGGGAAGTCGCGTCGTTACTGACTACCTCGAAAAATCTGGGCTCGATAAAGATCTGGAGAAACTTGGATTCTTCACGGTTGGCTACGGTTGCACGACCTGCATTGGAAACAGCGGCCCGCTGCCGGAGCCCGTCGCCAACGCTGTGAACGCAGGCGATCTGGTTGTTTCGTCGGTCCTCTCTGGAAATCGAAACTTCGAAGGCCGAGTCAACCCGCTGGTTAAGGCCAACTACCTGGCCAGTCCGCCGCTCGTCGTTGCGTACGCAATTGCCGGCACGACGGATATCGACCTGATCACTGAACCGCTGGGGCAGGATCAGGACGGCAACGACGTCTTCCTGAAAGATATCTGGCCGAGTCAGCAGGAGGTCACTGACACAATCGCTGCATCGATGAGTCCTGAGCAGTTCATCGAGCAGTACGCTGGTGCGGCGGCAGGCCCTCCGCAGTGGCAGGCGATTCCAACTTCAGAAGGCGATCTTTACTCATGGAACGAGACCAGCACTTACGTCCAGGAGCCGCCGTTCTTTGTCGACATGTCTCCGGAACCTTCTCCAATTCAGTCGATTGAAGGAGCCCGTTGTCTGGTTTCAGTTGGTGATTCAACCACCACGGACCACATCAGCCCGGCCGGAGCGATCAAGCCGAACTCTCCAGCAGGACATTTCCTGCAGGAAAGCGGCGTCGGAGTTGCCGACTTCAACAGCTACGGAAGTCGGCGCGGCAACGACCGAGTTATGACTCGCGGGACGTTTGCCAATATCCGGCTGCGAAACCTGCTGGCTCCCGGCACGGAAGGCGGCGAGACGATCTACCTGCCGACTGGCGAACCGACATCGATCTACGAAGCAGCCATGAAATATCGCGAGGCTGGCACGCCGCTGGTCGCTCTGGCCGGAGCCGAGTACGGCACCGGGTCGTCTCGCGACTGGGCGGCCAAAGGGACTTACCTGCTGGGAATTCGAGCCGTCATCGCGACTTCGTTCGAGCGAATTCATCGATCGAATCTTGTCGGGATGGGCGTGCTGCCACTTCAGTTCCGCGATGGTGAAAGCCGCGAAGCTCTCGATCTGGACGGCACGGAAGTATTCGATATCGCTTTGTCGGACGATCTCAAACCGCAACAGGCTGTCGAAGTGACGGCCCGCAAAGCCGATGGATCGATGGTCAATTTTGTGACAACATGTCGCATCGATACTCCGGTCGAAGTCCAGTACTACCGCAACGGCGGAATTCTTCACACAGTTCTGCGGGAACTTGCGAAGTCGTAGCAGCGAAACGGCAGTGACAACTGACAACAGAGGCTGCTGGGCCATTTTTGCTTTGCAGCCTTTTTTAGTGGGAAGCCAACGTGTCTATCTGAAAGACAAGCGATGAAAGCTCTGCAGTTTGAAGAACCGAAGAAGATCATCCAGATCGACATTGAGGATCCAGGTCAGCCGGGACCAGGGCAGGCGCTGGTTCGGACGCATCGGATGGGCGTGTGCGGGACGGACCTGGGCGGCTTTCTGGGAAAGATGCCTTTCTTCAAATATCCGCGCGTGCCGGGACACGAACTCGGTGTGGAAGTGATCGCGGTTGGCGAAGGCGTTTCCAACGTTCAGGTTGGTGACCGATGCAGCGTCGAGCCGTACATGAACTGCGGCGAGTGCTATGCCTGTCGAAAAGGCAACAGCAACTGCTGCGAGAATCTCAACGTCATTGGCGTGATGGTGGACGGCGGGCTTTGCGAACGGTTCATTATTCGAGCCGACAAGCTGCACGCTTCAAAGAAGCTGACGATGGAGCAGCTGGCTCTTGTCGAAACCCTCGCCATCGGTTGTCACGCGACCGATCGTGGAGAAGCGAAAGAAGGCGACCACGTTCTGATTATTGGAGCGGGTCCGATCGGCCTGGCAACTCTGGAGTTCACTCGGCTGACCGGCGCGACGATCACTGTGATGGACATGGTCGAGTCTCGCCTTGAATTTTGCCGCGAGAACTACGGAATTCAGCACACGATCCAGTTCAAAGGCGACGGTTCTGAAATCGATCAGATGAAGGAGATTACCGGCGGCGACATGTACGCCGTCGTGACCGACGCGACGGGGCATAATGGGTCGATGAGCCAGGCTCTGAATTATTGTGCTCACACAGGCGTGCTCGTTTACGTTGGCATTTCAACGGCGGAAGTCAGCTTTCCTCATCCGTGGCAGCATCGTCGCGAACTCGACATTCGAGGTTCTCGAAACGCTCTGCCGACGGACTTCCCGCGAATTATCGGATTGATCGAAGATGGCACGATCAATACGGATCCGTGGGTGACTCACCGTTGCGGCTTCGATGAAGTGGTCGACAACTTTGAGTCGTACACTCGGCCTGAAACGGGTGTCATCAAAGCAGTCATTGAAGTAGCCAACTGATCGATCACGTAGTTTCGTGAAGTTCCTGAGTCTCGCGTTCGAGATTCAGGTTCGGCCTCTGGGAAGTTGAATCATCGTGGACACGACTGCAATCGTCCCGGCTGAGACGTTACGTATTGAAGCGGAGTCTCGGCGCGAGCCCGGTTCCAACTGGAAACGCTGGGGCTCGTACCTTTCCGAGCGGCAATGGGGGACGGTCCGGGAAGACTATTCGCCAAATGGCCGACCGTGGCACTATTTTCCGTTCGACGATGCTCACTGGCGAACTTATCGCTGGGGTGAAGATGGCCTGCTGGGCATCACCGATCGGCAGTGTCGCCTTTGTTTTTCACTGGCTCTGTGGAATGGCAAAGATCCGATTCTCAAAGAGAGACTGTTTGGTCTGTCCGGTCCGGAAGGGAATCACGGCGAGGATGTCAAGGAGTGCTACTACTACCTCGACGCAACGCCGACACATTCCTACATGAAGGGGCTTTACAAGTACCCGCAGGCAGAATTTCCATACGAGCAGATCCGATCTACGAACGCTGGTCGAAATCGGTCTGAGCTTGAATACGAACTCACCGATACCGGGGTTTTCGACCAGGATCGCTATTTCGATGTCTTCGTCGAGTATGCCAAAGCAAACCCGGAAGACATTCTCATCCGAGTGACGATTGCGAATCGCGGGCCAGACGCAGCGTCGCTTGATGTGTTGCCAACTCTTTGGTTTCGCAATACGTGGTCATGGGGCGACACACACGAATCTGACGTTCCGAAACCTCGTCTCAGTAAGGCTGAAGGTGACGCCCTGTTTGCTGAACACGCGACGTTGGGGCAATTCAGATTTTCTGCGGATACGGACCCTGCCGGTGCAAAGCCGGACTGGCTCTTTACCGAGAATGAGACCAACAATTGGAAGCTGGAAGATGCCAACAGCCATAAGCCTTCGTGCAAAGATGCGTTTCATCTGTACGTCGTTAATGGTCTGACTGGAGCAGTCAACGTCAAACCGTCCGGGACAAAAGCTG
>JADHNX010000238.1 GCA_016779365.1 Planctomycetaceae bacterium | reverse complement strand
CGCGGCGATCATCCAGACCGCTCAGGCCCGACTGATTAAACCGAGCCACCCATTCCTGGCAGACACGCCGCGACAGACCGGTGGCCATCGCGACCGCAGGAGCCGTCCAGCCATTCATCGCCAGAATCACGATGCGAATACGACAAGCCCACTCTGCACTCTTTTCACACCGCTCCAGAGCAGTCAATTCCGACAACGACAAATGAAACTCAACCCACATACCCGCCTCCATGATTTCAGGACAGGCGTGTTATCATGGGGAGACTGCGCGAGCGTAAGAGAAAGCTCGCTGTTTCAAACTGGAATGCGTATCAGATCGCTTGAGCTGTTCAGAATGTCGGGGCAGGCTTGCGACGCGGTCGATACCGAAGTCGTCAATCGATTACAGAAATCATTATCAGGGCCATTGGCGAGTGGGCTCAATGAGCTGGTCACACTGCTGACTCCACCTCGATGGGCTTACCGCAACGTGATCGCCGATACGGAGTTCGGCAAGAGGAAGAACGAACTCAATTTTGCCCTGCCACGTGAACAAGCCAGCCATGCGTCTCGCAGGACGAGATCACCGGAGTCCAGTATTCCGATGTGGCTACTGCTGAATTAAACACGTTCGTTCTGTCGTTGTTTCTGTTGTGTGGGCCGAAGCAGGATAATCCGCTGCGGTTACTGATCCTTGACGACCCATTTCAAAACATGGACGAACTGACGATCACGACGGTCACTCGCGGCATCGGTCGTTCGATGCGTTTATGGCACCACGAAGGTCGCGGGATGGAACTCTGGAATCTTCTGATTCTTGTGCACGATGAATCGCATCCGAGATGAGATCAGTTGCACGGCCAGCTACCTTCCGTGGCTCCAGCCCAAAGAACTGGACGGTCAAACGACTGACGATTCAGAGATCACCAGCTCTACGGGCCACTCGGATATCGAGACTGAGCAATCATTACTGGTATTCGAACTGGATCATCCAGCCGCTGAGATCGTGATTGTTCCTGCTTGGTGAATGCGAGGTTTTCCCGCCTGCACAGTCATGGTCTGGGCACAAAAAAGGCGACGCTTCGGATGAAGCGTCGCCCTTTTCTATTGTTATTTTCGTCAACTCTTACGTTGCGTCAGCCAGCACTGGTTCTGGCAGTTGCTCGGGGATTGAATCGACGAAGCCTTGCAGATGTACGGCTCGCGTTGCGTGCTGCAGTTTTTTCAGGGCTTTTGACTCGATCTGGCGAATTCGTTCGCGGGTGACTTTGAAGATTCGACCGGTTTCTTCCAGCGTGTAGCTGTAGCCATCGCCCAAGCCGTAGCGGAGTCGGATGATTTCCCGCTCGCGGTAGGTCAGGCTTTTCAGAACGTGGTCGATTTTGTCCTTGAGCATTTTGTGCATCGCGTTTTCGGCAGGTGCCTGGTGATGCGAATCCTCAAGGAAGTCTCCAAAACTGCTGTCTTCGCTTTCTCCGACGGGAGTATCCAGGCTGACCGGATGTCTCCAGGTCTTCATGATCCGTTCGGTTTCTTCGATCGACAGATCGACTGCTTCGGCCAGTTCCTCGATCGTCGGCTCGCGACCAGTTTCCTGTCGGATCTGCTCGCTCTTCGCTTTGAGCGTCGAGATGCTCTGGAACATGTGGACCGGGATACGAATCGTTCGAGCATGGTCTGCGACCGCTCGGGTAATCGCCTGACGAATCCACCAGGTCGCGTACGTCGAGAACTTGTAACCGCGGCGGTATTCGTACTTCTCGACGCCACGCATCAGGCCGGCGTTGCCTTCCTGGATCAGGTCCAGGAAGCTTAGGCCGCGGTTTCGGTACTTCTTGGCAATCGAAACGACCAGACGCAGGTTACCACCGGAAAGCTTCTGCTTGGCATCGGTCCAGGCATCGAAGCGTCGCTTGATTTCCTTACTGCGGGCGATGAACTCTTTGGGAGTCTCGCGCGTCATTTCGACGAGTTCCTGCAGTTCGGTTTCGAGCATCTTCAGATCACGTTCGACATTGCCACCTTTGCGACGCTTCAGGCTGGAAATCTGACGGATCAGAATCTCTTCCCGAGCAGCGATCTGATGCATCCGCTTGATGACCGGCTGCAGACGTTGAGTTCGGATACTCAGTTCTTCGCAGAGTGTCGCCAGACGCTGCCGACGGATTTTCATCCGAGCGAGTGCTTCTTCTTTCTTTGCGTCAGGCGTTTTGGGATTCTTGCGAATTTCCCAGTCCTCAATGTTCTGCTGAATGAGAACCCGCAGTGTTGGCAGATTGATCGGAATGCGGCCTTCGATCTGCTCTTTCCGTGCGTTCTCCGTATCGGATGTTCGCAGAGTTCGCTCAAACGGGAGTTCTCGAGCGGCGACTTTCTCCAGTGTTTCGATGGCGATATCCAGAGCGAAGTCTGATTCCATCGTCGTGCGACGGAAACGTTTTCGAGTGATCTCGATCGTCTTGGCCAGGAAGATTTCGCGGGCTCGCGTCAGCAATGGGATGTTGCCCATCTGGCTGAGGTACATCCGGATCGGGTCGCGTGACGACAGCGTCGTTTCCGGACCGATCAGTGGCTTAAGTACTGAATTAACGGCTTCCGCTTCTTTTTTTGCCTCAATTTCTGACTCCGGAATTTCTTCTTCATCCGGAGCATCGGGGTCGTTCTGAAGATCGATCCCCATTTCGTCAAACAGCAGAATCAGGTCGTCGACCATCCGGGGGTTGCCCCCTTCATCAGGAAGGTACTCATCGACCTGCTGGTACGTCATGTATCCCGCAGATTTCGCGACTTCCAGCATAGAAGTCAGCGTCTCATCAAACCGAAACACGGTGATACCCTTTCCTTGAAAAAACTTCCTGTCCGCACATCCGTTCGCGGTTATGCGCAACCAAAGGTTGAATACCTTGAACAGTTTCGGTGCCTGTCGGCGCCGAATGTTTAAATCACGCTTAACAGCAAACACCCGGAGGGTGCGTCGTGGATTGTGACTCGGAAGGCCAAACGGCCTTTACGTCGATTGTTCGTTTTTAGACGGGTTTCGCAACGCTGCGAGCCCCATCTTTTGGTCAAGGTTTGAGAAAACGTGACACAGTTTTCCCACTCCGAATAACCAGGTTGGAGAATCCTCGTTCGATGGTCGTCCGTCCTCGGACAGAATAATGGAGCCGGAACCACAAACAGTGGGCACTCCGCACGATGTTCTGGAGTTATTGGAGAACCTTCAAAAGAAGACAGACATCCGCCGCAGAGTGTTCGCCAGTTGAAAATCAAGGGGCGACTTGCGAGGGATCCAGCAGAGGTGGGATACGGAATACAGCAAAAGCTGCGGGAAGGCTTCTCATCGGCAGAGTCCTTTCTTTCCGTGAGTGAACCGGCATTCGATCCGGAGATCCGTATCCCGCGATGCTACCACGATCCTCTGAACCGTCTACGCATATTCTGGCAGGCGTTTTGAAAATGACTGAAATCCGCTTGTGTTCGGTTTTGCGTGTCGCACCGGCAAACACTCAAATTGCCGTTAATTGGCACTTCCTTTGCTGACGGCGAGGTCGCCGCGTACGATTCTGCCAGGCTCGACAGACGGTCGACCGAAGCGGCAAACATCGGTCCGGGGCCCGAGCCCGCTGGAAGTGTGAGACGCCCCGAGTCAGCGATCGTTCGCGGACAGACAACCGACCAGCACACGCTTCGCGATTTCAATCCCGAGTACAGGAAACACTGGCTATGAACAGGCAGAAAATGCTTTCGGTAATTCTGGGGATGGTTCTGACCACTTTGCCGCTGCAGGCTCAGGACGAAGCTAAAGAATCGACGGGTACTCCAGAAACATCCCAGCCAAAGCCCGCGAAACAGGTACAACAGGATGACGAGTCTGCTCGGCAAACCGCCGAGGCTGAGTTTTCAAAACTCCTGACAGGAGCAACTTTGGTCGGCAACTTCACAACGGATTCTGATGAGCCCGTCGATCCAGCAAAACTCCTGAGACCTGATCGCTACGAACTGGCAACGGTCAATAAAGTCAAAGACAATTTCTGGCTGTTCGTTTATGTTCACAAAGGAGTGCCAATTCCGCTCACCATGAAGGTTCTGTGGGCAGGCAAGACGCCAGTCCTGACGCTCGACGAATTCACCATTGCCGGAATGGGCACCTTCTCGGCTCGCCTGATGTTTCACGGAGACCGATACGCGGGCACCTGGCAGCACGGCAAGGTGGGCGGGCTGATGTTTGGCAAAATCGAATCCGCAGCATTCAAGCGGGACCGACTGGCGAACCCGCCGCGCAAGACCGCTCCACCCAAGCAGTCAGAGCCAGCTCCAAACGAGTAAACTAAAGGCTTTGACTACCCCAGCGTTTTGTCAGGTCCTGATCGACTCCGAGCTGATCGCAAATTCTTGCTACGACAAAGTTGACGAGATCATCAATCGACTGCGGCTGGTTATAAAAGCCGGGCATCGCTGGCAGGATGACCGCTCCAGCGTCCGCCAGCGTTTTCATGTTCGAAAGCTGAATGCTGCCCAGTGGGGTCTCGCGAGGAACGACGATCAGCTTGCGTCGCTCCTTCAGATGCACGTCCGCCGCGCGATGGATCAGGTTCTGCGAAAGTCCCTGCGACACGGCAGCCAGCGTTCCCATCGAGCACGGGCAGATCACCATACCGCCGGTCCGAAACGAACCGCTCGCGATCCCGGCCGAGAAATCTCGATAATCGTGAAAGTGGACTTGTCCGGCACTGGCACCTTCTGATTCCGAAAAGTCAGGCAGCAGTTGCCTGAGGGCAAAGTTTTTTGAGTCGACTTTCAGACCAAGTTCGTGGCCGATGACCTGCTGGCCTGCCGGACTGACGACCAGATGCACGGTCCGACCGGCAGCGATCAGAACTTCCAGCAAACGCACCGCGTAGGCCGAGCCACTCGCACCGGTAATTGCTACAACAAGGTCTTTCACGACGATTTCCTCATGCAGGTTTTCCGATCACTTTTGCTTCAATGATCCAACTGGGATTGTTGGTAGCTGCCCACCGAATGACCAGTCGGAATCCATTGAAACATCCCCGTGTGCCACTGCTTCTACCAGCGCGGTCCATCTTGAACCTTTCGATTACAACCGGCACTGACAAAGCCAGTGACAGATCTCTCAGGCAGGCTGTAAAGATTCACTCTGTAGCACGAACGGTGGCGGCAACCAGATGCCCGCCGAAACCCAGCGACAGTTTCATGGCGTGATGAACAGCTCGGCGTTGCGCTTTGTTCGCGACGAGGTTGATGTCGAAGCTGTCCTCGGGGGTTTCCAGGTTGGCAGTCGGAGGCAGCAACCCGTTTCGTATCGCGAGAAGCATCGCCGCGAATTCGACGCTGCCAGCGGCACCAAGTAAGTGACCGATTGCCCCCTTGATGCTCGATCCTGCCAGTTGATGCCGAGCGTTTCCGAACGACTGATTAACGGCTCGCATTTCGCAGACATCGTTCATGCGGGTGGCCGTTCCGTGGAGACTCAGATAGTCGATGTCGGTTGGGGCGAGTTTGCTTCGACGCAGCACATCTGAAATCAGCCAGCACAGGGCTTCGGGATTGTCCGACAGTTTCGTCATGGCAAACGTGTCAGCCACCGAGCCACCAGCCAGCCATTCGGCATGGGGAGTTGCTCCGCGACGGCGAGCGTGGTTTTCTGACTCAAGCACGAAGACTCCGGCGCCTTCTCCGACGAAGAAGCCGTCTCGCTCTTTGTCAAACGGTCGGACAGCCGATTCGGGTTTGTCATGATGCTTTGAAAGCACGCCGAGTTTTCGGAACGACGCGACGACTGCGGGAGTCAGCGAGGCGTCTGAGCTGCCAGCGATGACGACGTCACACACGCCAGACTCGATCAGCTCGGCGGCGCGGACAAGGCTCATCAGTCCGGTCGCGCAGGCGGCGACCGGTGACAGCAACGGGCCGGTGGTTCCGAGCAAAGTCGAGACAGCAGTAGCCGGGCCGGACGGAGCGATCATCGGCCACCAGGCGTCAGCGTCATGTCTAATGTTCGGCTGAGGCTGCTCGGAGTCGCGTTTGGCAAGCAACATTTCATGCAGGGTGCGGACTCCGCCTTTGCTGGTTCCAATGACGCATCCAACTCGTTCCCGCCCTGATGCAATTCGGCCTGTCGAATCGATTTGAAGTTTAGCGTCGGCGACTGCTTCGTCGGTTGCCGCCAGTGCGTGGGCGATCGCCGGTTCAGCCAGAAGTGGGATCAGATCATGACGAGCCTGATCCTGAAGAGTTTCTCGCAAACTCGCGGAAGCGATCGCGGCAGCACCAGACGAATCCTTCGGCCAGAATTCGCGATCCTGTTCTGACGGAACCAGACGACGCGTGGCCGTCTCGCCAGCGATCAGTCGTCGCCAGAATTCTTCGCGAGGCCCCAGCGGGCTGACGACACCGATCCCTGTAATGAGTACCCGGTTTCGTTTGGACATCGGAAGCGACCAGCCTGAATCTTGTGGAACCGGCAATTCAGGTGCGGTTGCTGGATCGGCAAACGGCAAATAACGCTCCGCCAAACATGACGATGACGATTCCGATTTCTACCGTGAAACTTCGGCCTGACACGACATTCGTAACCGGTGTGGGAGTCTGAGCCAGCGTCCCGCCAGCGGCAAACGCTTCAGCACTGAACACGCCGACCAGAACAGCAAACAGCAGCGGCAATGCTATGTTTCGGAATGATTTGATGACTCGCTGCATCGTTGGCTCGCGGGCTGATCCTTTGAGGGCTGACGGATTGAGAGTCAAGCCAGCTCTCGTACAACCGTCTGGCCGATCATAAACAAACGCGACAACCGAATGAAACCATCAGAATGAGCCGGGCCGACCAGCATCACGGGCTGTGCCAGGAAAGCCATTCAAACGTGTGACGTCGTTTCCTTCTCGCTTGTCATACCGATGGCAAAGGCGACCCATCCAATAATCATCAGCGAGCCGCCGACCGGCGTGATCGCCCCGAGCCATCGCATTCCGGAAAGAACAAGCACGTAGAGGCTGCCTGAAAACAGAACGATGCCCAGTAAGAAGCACCACGCGGCGATGCGGTGGCTCTTTCGGACAGTCGATTGCTGAGCCGCCGCGATTCCCAGAGCCAGCAAACCCAGAGAGTGGTACATGTGGTAGTCCGCGCCCGTTCTGAAATCCTGGAGATACTTGTAAGTTGCCGGAACAGCCAGGCCAGCGATCTCTCTTTCCTGATCGCCGAACACGGTGTTGAGACGAGGTTCGAGTCCGTGCGCACCGAACGCTCCGAACACAACCGCCAGCGCGGCGAGAATCGCTCCCGTCATAATCCACTGTCGCGGAGTCGTCATTTTCCAGCTGCTCTCAAGTTAAATAGTCCGAGCTCATGCCTGCGTGATCGCTAGAGAGCGATCTCAGTTTTCAGGTTGATCCTTGCTGGCATTCGCATCCGTTGCGGCCTTCTCGAAGTCACCGGCCGCGACGATGACGATTCGTTCCGGGTCGAGATACTTTTTCACGACTTCCAGAACCTGCTCGGTTGTGACGGACCGGACCTTCGTTTCGAGACCGCTGTAATACTCCATTGACCGTCCGGCTCGCGCCGTACTGCTGAGTGTGCCGACCAGCGTACCGTCATTGCCGCGTCCGACCGCCTGGCTCTGCAGCCAGCCTTGTTTGGCAGATGCCAGTTCTTCGTC
>JADHNX010000237.1 GCA_016779365.1 Planctomycetaceae bacterium | reverse complement strand
TTTCCGCGACACAGGTTTGCCGAGTCATCGTCAATTTTGGACCGAACGCCAGCGTTCCGGACCGGGAAGTTGCCGGCTGGCTGCGCACGGCTGCTCTTCAATCTGGTCGAGAACCAGTCGTCAGAGAAGACTTTCCGGCTTTGCCAGCGGCGATTGTTGATTTGCACGTTGTGAATCATCGGACTGAAAATTCCAACGACAGTCATGCCTCGCTGCACTCGACAATTCGACTGCTCAATCTGTCGGACCGTGGTAGAAGCTCCGTTGCAAGAAACACTCATCAGGAATTAATTGCGGCCGTTGATGTGGCCGTTGCACCGCTATGCGAAGTGCTGTCCCGCGACGTGCTGCTTCGATCAATTCGGCAAGGCGACGACGCCACCAGAGCAGCCGTGCTGCGACATTCTGCCGAACGGATCGTTAAGACAAATCTGCCGTTGATACTTTCACTGACTGACGATGAGGACCTCAACGTGGCGTCGGCGGCGATTTACTCGCTGCGAACTTCTGGAGACACAACGGCCACGCGGAAACTTGTCGACGTTGCCTTCACGCCAAACCGTGCCGCAGGTGCTGAAGCGAAGTCGGCATCGGAGATCCGCCGCACCGTCGCGGTGCACAGTCTGGCGGCGTCAAAGTTCGCGACGGCTCATCCGGAAGTCATTGAACTTCTGAAATCGAAAGACGAGTTCCTGATTACCGAAACCGCCAACGCCATCGTTGCCCACCCTCGACCGGTGTGGAGCGAGCCACTGGCCCGGCTGATCGAGAAGTCGGATGAGAAAACGCAGGTGCATTTACTTCCGGCGTTGTCGGCTGTTGGTCACCCTCGCCTGCTGACGATTCTCGAACGTTGTCTGACGTCGACCGAACGAGCACTCAGCACCGCCGCGTTGAACATCCTGATCCTGCGCGACGAGCCGGCTGCCGAACAGTTGACGTCGCAATGGATGCTCAAGAGTCTGGAAACGTCGTCGCCGTCGTCGGTGCTGCTCTCGTTTCTTCGCCGAACTCGCGACCACCGCGCGATACCGGCGCTGCTGAGGCATCTCGACGAAAAATCGACCGACCGACACGAATTGCTGACAACCATTCTGACCATCGGCGACCACCGTATCGCCGAGCAGATCGCCGAGAACTTTTCGGATTACCGCTTCGACGAACAGCTCCTGATTCTGAAGGCGCTCGCCGATGCCCACAGCGAAAAGTTCTGGACGCTGAGCTATTCGGTGATCTCGAAGTCAACGACTTCGGACGACAAATCACTGGCAGGCGTTGTTTCGCTGCTTCAGCAACGTGGCAACGATCGAGCGGTCAGGCTGCTGATTGACCTGCTCCATAAACTGGTTGGCGACGAGAAGCACAGCCCTCGCCACCTGGCCGTCGTCTGTGCTGCCCTTTCTTCGGCGGGCACTCCTGAGGCTCGCGATGCGTTGCGCGAGGTCGCTCGCAGCTCAAAGACCGGAGCGGACACCGCTCGCCAGTCGCTCGCGCAGCTCTATCAGCGATCGCCGGCTCAGCAGTACGTTCTTCAGGGGCAAAGCTTCATTGGCCTGGCCATGCGTTACACCGCAAACGACGACGAGGGAGAAGCTTACCGACAGATTCTGAAGGCCATGCTTTATCTTGATGCCGCCGTCAAAACGGATCCGGAATTGCCCGACGCCTGGCAGTATCGAGCCAACGCGGTTCTGCACCTCAAGCGGCCAACCGCCGAGCAACTGGAAGCAGCTCGTCAGGATTTCTCGCGATTTCTCGAGTTCGAGCCAGACGATTCGGAAGGCCACACCGGCCTGGCACTCGTCCTGGTTCGACAGGGCAAGGTCGACGAAGCCATTGCTGCAGCCTCGTCGGTGGCCGAAAAGTCCGCCGACAAGTCGATCTACTTTTACAACATGGCCTGCGTCTATGGCCGAGCGATCGAGCAGCTCGAATCCCGCCCCGACGCCGACCAGCCAGAACAGAAATCCCGGATCGAACAGTTCCGCACCCTCGGCGTCGAGCTGTTACAAAAGTCGATCGACGGCGGCCTGGACGAATCCAATCAGGAATGGATGAAGGGCGACCCGGATCTGAAAACAATCCGTCAGTCGCCAGCCTTTAAGCAACTCTTTGAAACATCTGAGCTGCCTGAACTGCCCGGCGGACTTCAACCCAAATAACTGCAGGGTGCAACTCGACGCACCGTGCCGCCGGAATCACGCTTCGGATTTGTGCGTCAAGACGCATCCTGCGAAATCTCGACATTCATCTACCGCCGTTAAGACGGGCAGAACATACCGGAAGGAATCGGAATGGTTTTTCTGAATCAGATTTATACGAAGAGCGGCGACGCCGGGCAGACGGGGCTGGGAGACGGGTCGCGGGTTGCCAAGACTCATCACCGAGTCGTCGCTTACGGAACGGTCGACGAGCTGAACTCGGTGCTCGGGCTGCTGCGCACGGTTGAGTTGTCCGAGCAGATTGATGGCTGGATGTTTCGAATTCAGAACGACCTGTTCGATCTGGGAGCCGACCTTTGCGTGCCGGAGCCTGCCGACGGGCAGCAACCGAAGCATCCGCCGCTGCGGGTTTCAGCCTCGCAGGTCGCGTGGCTCGAAGGCTGCATTGACGAGATCAACGAACCGCTGGAACCGCTGACGAGTTTCGTCCTGCCGGGAGGAACGCCGGCTTCTGCGTGGCTGCATCTGGCGCGAACAATTTGTCGCCGGGCCGAAATTTCTGTCTGGACGTTGAAAGAAGTCGAGCCGGTCAATGACCAGGTCGTTTGCTATCTGAATCGCCTGTCCGATCTGTTTTTCGTGCTGGCTCAACATTGCAACGATCTCGGAAAGTCCAGCGTGCTGTGGGTTCCCGGAGCGAACCGCGACGCTTGACCGCGCGGTACTTGACCGAGCAGCAGGGTATGTCAAGCTCCGCGCCGGGGTGCCAGCAGCAAGGCAAGACGTGGTAGGCCAGCGCAGCGCTCGACATGCCCTGCCGTTCGTGACTGTTCAGCCTTGGTGATCGGGCCACTGAAAACGACAGCTTGAGTCGCCGCTCCGATTGTGATCTCCCTAAAACCCGCCAGATGGTGTTGGTCGTTTGGCTCAGAATCGTTCTGATTCGCATTTCCAGTCGAGATTCAGCCACTCAGGATCTGCGCGAGAGACCTCTCACACGGGGCGCCCGCGACAGGATTCTGAGTTTTTCGCGCGTTATTCCTGTCCGGCTTTGACGCTCTGAAGACTCGTTACTGGAAACCGACAGAAAACTCACCGCGTCTCATCGCGGAATCAGGGCAGCAATAATGACAGTTCAGGAAACCAGCCTCGACGCCGTCGATCTGCGAGGCGGACTCGGCTCCAGAAGTTATCTCGGCATTCTGTTTACGCAGATGCTCGGCGCGCTGAATGACAACATGTTCCGGTTCTTTGCCGTTTGCGTCGCCAAGCCGGTGCTCGGCAACGAAACTGCCCTGGCGATTGGGGCTGCGGTATTCACGGTGCCGTATCTTCTGCTGGCCGTCCCCGCCGGGTTCTTTGCTGACCGATTCAGCAAACGGTCGGTGATCGTCAATTGTAAGATCGCTGAAATTGCCATCATGATTCTCGGCGTGTTGGCCATTATGTCAGGAAATATCTGGTTGCTGGTGGCGGTCGTCGCGTTCATGGGCGGTCAGAGTGCTCTGTTCAGCCCGGCGAAGTACGGAGCGATTCCCGAGACGGTTACTCACGAGCATCTTTCGACGGCCAACGGAGCGATGGGGCTGGTGACGGTCGGCGCGTCCGCCATCGGGACTGCTTTGGGATACTGGCTGGCGGAAGCCGCCGCTCCGGACATCACCAATCCGACCTGGGAAAGTTTGCAGATCCCGACCATGCTGCTGGTCGGAGTCGCCTTCGTCGGGCTCTTCACAAGCCTCGTCATCGAGCGTCTGCCGGCGGCGGATAAGAACCGAAAGCTGGAGCTGAATTTTGTCGGAGCCACGGTTCGCGATCTTCGCTTCTTAAAGTCGAGCCGACCGTTGTTTCGAACGGCCCTTGGAATTGCCTTCTTCTGGATGCTGGCTTCGCTGGCTCAGATGAATATCGATCCGTTCGCCGAGCACGTGCTCGGTCTGAAACAGAGCACGATCGGCCTGTTGATGGCGGTGCTGGTGCTGGGGCTTGGTGGCGGAAGTGTCTTTGCCGGAATCGTGTCCGGGGGTAAGGTCGAGCTGGGTCTGGTGCCGCTCGGAGCCTGTGGAATTACCGTCAGCGCTGTCCTGCTGTTTGTGTCGGGTTATCTCGTCGACCCATTGCTGCCGGCGGTCGGGCAACCGGCGTTTGTGTGGTCGTGCGTGTGGCTGTTTCTGCTTGGCTTCAGTGCCGGGCTGTTTGACATCCCGCTGGAAGCCAACCTTCAGCATCGATCAGATACCGCAACTCGCGGAACGATTCTGGCCGCCACGAATTTCCTGACGTTCGCGTTTATCCTGGTCGCGGCCGGGCTGTTCTACGTGATGGGCAACATTCTCGACATGGACGCTGGCTCGATCTTTCTGGTCTGCGGACTGGGCACGATTCCCGTCATCGTCTACGCATTTCAGATGCTGCCTCAGGCGACGATTCGTTTTGTCGTGTGGGTGTTCAGTCACCTGTTCTACCGGATCAAAGTTGTCGGCAAGGAGCACGTCCCCAAGGAAGGCGGCGGACTTCTGGTCTGCAACCATGTTTCCTGGCTCGACGGTGTCCTGCTGATCATGATGTCCGATCGGCCAATCCGAATGCTCGCTTACGCCGACTATGTCGATGTGCCAGGTTTCGTCGGCTGGATTTCCAGAACCTACGGAACGATCCCGATTAAGGCTGACGGCGGACCGAAGGCGCTGCTTCGTTCTTTGAAAGAAGCCCGCAAAGCTGCGGAAGACGGCGACCTGGTCTGTATTTTTGCCGAAGGAGCGCTCACTCGAACGGGGCAACTGTTTCCGTTTCAGCGAGGACTGTTGCGAATCGTTGAAGGCACCAGCGTACCGGTCATCCCGACGTATCTCGACGAATTGTGGGGCAGCATTTTCAGTTACCACGGCGGAAAGTTTTTCTGGAAGTGGCCACGTCGCTGGCCATACCCGTTCACCATTATGTTCGGCGAACCGTTGCACGACGCGAACGACGTCAGGCACGTTCGGCAGGCTGTTGAAGAATTAGGAGTCCAGGCTGTGACACATCGCAAATCCGCTCTGATCCCCGCCCGGCAGTTTCTGCGAGCGAGCCGCAAAGCGAGATTCCGTTCCAAAGTCGCGGACTCGGCCGGCGCCGACATCACCGGGGGCAAGCTGCTGACAGGGGCGCTGGCGTTTCGCCGAGTCCTCGAACGCAGCGTCCTGGCCCATGACGAACAGATGGTCGGAGTCCTGCTGCCTCCGTCCGCCGGTGGAGCGATCGTCAACGCCACTCTGTCGCTGATGGGCAAAGTCGCCGTCAACCTGAACTACACACTGTCGGACGAAGTTCTCAACTTCTGTATCAAAGAAGCCGGCATCAAGCACGTCATTACGAGCCAGAAGTTTCTCGAAAAGAAACCGATGAAGCTCGACGCCGAAGTCGTGTTTGCCGAAGACCTCAAGACACAGATTACCGGTGTGGACAAACTCGCGTCGCTGGTGTCGGCCTTTGTTGAACCGATTTGTCTGCTGGAACGTCGTCTCGGACTGACAAAGATCGATCCCGACTCGATCATGACGATCATCTTTACGTCTGGTTCAACCGGCGAGCCTAAAGGGGTCATGCTGTCGCACCGCAACGTTGGTTCGAACATCGCTTCCGCGAACCAGCTCTACCAGATCAGTAAGAACGACGCGTTGCTGGGCATCCTTCCGTTCTTCCACAGCTTTGGTTACTCGCTGATGTTGTGGCTGCCGCTGACGCTCGACCCGAAAGGCGTTTACCACTTCAACCCGCTCGACGGTCGCATGGTCGGCAAGCTTTGCGAGAAGCATAAAATCACGATCATCGCCGCGACGCCGACGTTTCTGAAAACGTACCTCAAGCGTTGCACGAAAGAGCAAATGGCGACGATGGATGTGGCGATCGTCGGTGCCGAAAAGCTTCCGCAGCAACTGGCCGACGAATTCCACGAGAAGTTTGGTATCTGGCCGACCGAAGGCTACGGCACGACGGAACTCTCGCCGCTGGCCGCCGCAAACGTTCCCGACCATCGCAGCAACGCGACTCTGCCGGAACAATCCGGATCGAAAATGGGCACGATCGGTCGACCAATCCCCAACGTCATGGCCCGCATCGTCGATCTGGATTCCGGTGAGGAACTTCCGCAGGGCGAAGCCGGACTGATGCACATTCGCGGCCCCAACGTGATGCTTGGCTACCTGAACCGACCAGAGAAAACCGCCGAGGTTATTAAAGACGGCTGGTACAACACCGGAGACATCGCGTTCATCGATGACGAAGGTTTCATCACGATCACTGGGCGGCTGAGTCGCTTTTCGAAAATCGGCGGCGAAATGGTGCCGCACATTCGGATCGAAGAAGAAATCAACAAACTCGTCGACGACCCTGACGCCGAAGAAGCAACTATCCGCATTGCCGTGACGGCTGTTCCGCACGAGCAGAAGGGCGAGCGGATCATCGTGCTGCATCGGGAACTCAACAAATCGGTCGACGAAATCCTGAAAGCACTCAGCGCCTCCGGGATGCCGAATCTGTGGCTGCCGTCTGCCGACAGCTTTCTACTGGTCGACGAAATCCCGCTGCTGGGAACCGGCAAGCTCGATCTGCAGGGCGTCAAGCAGCGAGCGATGGACGAATTCGGACCGAAGGAAAGTGCCTGACCGAAAATCTCGCGCAAAGAGACGCGAGCTTTCGACAGTATCTCGCGCAGACCCAAAAAACGCCCCTTCCTTCTGCCGGTTCCCGGATAACTCGACGGAAAAGGCGACAAACAGAAGTAGTCAGAAAGAGAGAGCAGAGGCAGGAATCGAACCCTGCCCCTGCTCTCTCTGCTTACTCCTGTTCCGAATTCTTTGACTCCTGGACCAGGTCCTTGCCAGCAATCGTGAGGCAGGGCAGGGAAGCTCAATTTCTCTGCGACGCCGCGTCTCTTTACGTGATCCCGACCGCTTCGGCTGCGGCCTTGAACGAGTAATTCTGCTTGACCACAAGATCAACAGCAGCCTGTTTGAATTCGTCACTGAACGACCGACGTGGCGGCTTCGATTTCTCTGACA
This sequence comes from Planctomycetaceae bacterium, assembly GCA_016779365.1. Lineage (GTDB taxonomy): Bacteria > Planctomycetota > Planctomycetia > Planctomycetales > Planctomycetaceae > JABMPE01. The sequence continues at coordinate 484 of JADHNX010000237.1, read as the reverse complement.
TCATAATCTCCTGAAAGGATTCTTCTTAATCCTTCCGGTGTCCACCAGTCATGGGCTAACGCACACCTTCTCCTGCGTCTAACGCCCCCGTTCACCGGGCACGAGGGGTTGGTTGTGAATTCAGAACCGGCGGCAGCGAGTGCTCCGGTTGATTGGTACGCCCGGCATGGGCGTGAGTTCATGGGGTGGAAGTCCCCTGTGTCGGATTTCGGCATTCTTTCGAGGAGTTCAGTAATGAACACATCGTAGGAACAGACACCAGGCGAGGGCAACTGCGGTGAAGTAATGAACCGTGGAGAGGAAGCCTGCGAATGTGCCGTGAGGCCGGCCAGCGTCCGTCGTCGCCGGCCACATTCCCGCCAGACCCTGTGAGGCTACGAACAGAAACTGCATATGAGGCCGTCGACTCGGGTTGAGCGCGCCGTTCAGTGCGAAGACCAGCCGAACGTTCACGAGCGAAGGTAGATGCAGAGCTTGTGCAGGG